>JAJRXD010000131.1 GCA_024276465.1 Deltaproteobacteria bacterium | reverse complement strand
TGACTAAATAGGCTTGCATGTTTTACCATAGTTCCAGTCCTCCTTTTTTGGTTGGTTTTTTTAGTGGTAAAAATACCGTGCCTTATTTGGAGGACTTTTTCAATTTCTTATTTTTTTAAAATCCGTTTTTGGACAAGAGTGATAATATTTATTTATTCAATATGGATTGAATTTATTGAAGTAATCGTAACTGAAAAAAGCAGTGGGGGCGTATGATTTTGTTTTCAATTTAAGCTTGTCATAACTCCCATCACCTGTTCTCTGGCAACGAAAAAACATTTTTGGAGGATAGATTATGCCGCATAGTTTTTTAGAAAACATTGACGAAAAAATCGACATCCTTAATAAGGAACTGAAGAGATGTGACACCGCCATAGATATAGCTAATGCTGAGGGCCGAACTGATGACACGGAAAAACTTTCTCAAATTAGAGACGGACTAAAACAAATATCGAATACACTTCTGCGACTTTGCAAACTGAAAGAAGTAATCAGGAAAATTTAAATAACATATCTCATTATCATTGCTTGACCCTAACCCCATTAATAAGACAGGGAAGGTTTCACTATGGCTATGATACTAACCGATTTATCTGTAATTACACTGAGGGAAAATTGAAAAAAACCAAAGCATTAGCGATTATTTTAATTCTCCAGATTTTGTGTTTGGGTCAGATCTGTTCCTTCGTCCATCTTCACCACACTCATGACGAGGATGGGTTTCAGATTATCATTAACTTCCATCCAATTGATCACAATACTGAAAATCATACCGACAGTCATTCCAATGATCACCAGCACAGCGGAAGTGAGCATTATGACGTCGATCCAACCCCCTTTAGCCTGGTACTAAAAAGAACAACAAATTTGTCCACCACGTTGTATTCAACAGTAAGTGCTGTTATTCTAAACACACCAGATCTTTCCTATATCATCCATAAGGTATATTCATACCTGCCCCATCAAAAAGAATTCTTTTCCCCGGTTCTATCCCGAAGTCCGCCTTATTTTTCCTGAAGTCTTCACGATCTTTTTATTTTTTCCATTAATATATCTATAAAAGCCATAAACGCTCCATAAGGAGGACTAATATGTCTATTCGTGGTGTTGTATGGTCCATCTGTTTTGGACTAATGATAATTTCACCAGATATTTTGAAAGGTGAAACAGTAACCATAAAGTTTGAAGGATTGGTCGAATTTGCGATCAGACAGAGTTCAACCATCCAGATTATTAAACGGACGTATAAACTAACCGAAACCGATCGGAATATGGATCTGCAATGGACTAATCCCGAATTCAACTATTCTCAGGAAGACGCAGCTGGACAGATGGAACAATACCTTACCTTGAGTAAGCAAATTGAAATGCCATGGGTGTATGCCAGCCGTCAGCGGAGTTGGGATGCTCAACTTGACTCGGCAGAATATAAAAAAGAAGACCGAATCATGCGTTTTCTCAGCGACCTGAAAAGCGGATACATCAAACTTAAATTATTGGGAACGCAGTTGGAGCACATGAATCGGTTAAAAGATATAATTGTGAATGTATCTGATGTGGCACGGAATCAATTGAAGGAAGGGACCCTGTCCGGCACTGATCAACATTTGATTCAGATGACCCTGATAAATATCAACGCCAGGTTGCAAGCGATAAAGCGGACAACAAGAAGGTTGGAAAGCAGGTGGAAAGCTGATATGGGTATTGATGCATCGGCCCGCCTTCAATTGTTCACAGAGATCAATTTTCAACCGGTGGAGATAGACGCCTTAGATAATTATCTGGCATTTATTCCCAACACCCCAGGATATCAGCAGCGAAAATTAATTAAGACAGCGATCCAAAACAAAATCCAGATGGAGCGAAGACGGTTGATTCCCCATTTAAACCTATTTGGCGGTTATAAGAAGCTGGAATCGGATCAGGATGGTTATCTGGCCGGTATATCCATTCCCCTGCCGGTGTTTAACCGGAACCAGCCGGCCATACAGAAAAAGCAGGTCGAACTTAAAATCGCCAATAGTAAATTAAAACAATATCAGCAAATACTACGGGGACAGATCGAAACGCTGGTATCTACCTGCCATAGCCTTGAGATGTCACTGAAAATGGCAGAGAGGCATTTCAATAAAAAGGACATGATTGAAAGCATCCTGATATCCTACCAGGAGGGGTGGATGTCTTTAACAGAAATGCTGAACGTAATCCAGATCAAGACCGATGGAATCCAGGCATTTTACAAACAACTGGTCAATTATTACCAAAGCCTCTTTCAACTGGAGGCAATCACAGGACAAACACTGGTTAACTTTTCAGCACGGAAAGGGGATAAACAATGAAACATTTGATTGTTATTTTAGCGATAGCCTGGAGTCTGTTAATGACCGGATGTTCGACTAACAGTCACGACCACACCAGTCAGCCTACCAATACAGAAGAAACGCCAACCGTTTCCGTCACTCAGTGGACAGACAGGATGGAATTATTTATGGAATATCCTGTTCTATTAAAATCTACATTGGGGGAATTTGTTATCCACCTTACGTTTCTCGATGATTTTAAGCCAGTCCGTAAGGGAATGGTTAGACTGATTTTTCGCCATCAAAGTGGACAGACCTTTCAGGTGGAACAACAACATCTGTTGCGGGAAGGGATCTTCAACCCCATAGTGGAACTGCATCTGGCAGGCAATTACGAGTTCCGCTTAGAATACGAAGGACTCAACTTGAGCGAATCATTCCAGATTAAAAATTTTGTGGTCTATGAATCGGTTCAAGATATCCAAGCGGTGCCAGAAAGCAACAATGAAGACATCACCTTTTTAAAAGAACAGCAATGGAAGATTGACTTTAGCACTGAACCGGCGCATATCAAGACAATCCGAACATCTATCCAGGCTGTAGGCGAAGTGATACCCCGCCAGTCGTCATATGCTGAAATCACCTCTCCAGTGGAAGGGTTCTTGCATGTAGAGGACAATAAGGCAATGGTTATTCCCGGGAGGAGCGTAAAATCAGGCCAACTTCTTGCTACCCTTTCGCCACCTTTAGACTCCAGCAACAGTTGGACAGACCGTAAACTGGCCTATGAATACGCCAAAACAGAATATGATCGGGCGCAACGGCTGAAAGATAAAAACGCTATATCAAACCGGGAGTTTGATAAAATCAAAAATAACTATTTCATCCGGAATTCAGGTTATAAGGCTTTCAGTCAGTCCGGTAATTCTGACTTATTCCGGTTTTGCGCGCCAATCAGTGGGATTGTGATGGAGGTTGCGGTCTTGCCGGGACAGAAGGTTGCCGCTGGACAAAAACTGATGACCATTGTAGATCCAACCACAGTCTGGCTGAAGGTTTATATGTTCGAGATGGATTACTACAGAATGAACACTCCGGAAGGAGCAACCATCACCATTCCTGGTCTAAAATCCCCTATCATAGTGGAAGGTGACAAATTCCGCCTGTTGAGTATGGGAAATATGCTTGATTCTGATAGTCGAACTATTCCAATTCTTCTGGAAATTGCCAACCAAGACCATCTCTTGAAAATCGGTCAGACAGTACAAGTGGATATTTACACTTCTGATGTGGCCTCATCTCTATGCGTACCCGAAAGCGCCATTTTTGATGACGATGCTCATCATGTAGTGTTCACCCAAGAGGGAGGTGAATCCTTTAAAAGAAAAGTAGTGGAGACAGGCAGTCTATATAAAGGCCGGGTCGCCATTTTGAGCGGTCTTAAAGAAGGGGAACGGGTGGTTACAAGGGGAGGTTATCTTGTGAAACTGGCCTCCACATCCGCAGTGATAGGGCATCCACATGCACATTAAATAATTCACTATCTCAAATGGAGACTTTCTTATGTTAGATAAATTAATGCAATTCAGTTTAAAGAATCGGCTGATTGTCCTGATTGGGGCAATTGGACTGTTTGTTGTGGGGATCTATACCACGGTTAAGTTGCCGGTGGATGTGTTTCCTGATCTCACGGCACCTACAGTGACAATTATGACCGAGGCACACGGTATGGCTCCGGAAGAGGTGGAAATGCTGGTTACCTTCCCCATTGAAACAGTGGTGAACGGCGCTTCCGGAGTCCGGCGTGTCCGCTCCAACTCCATTCAGGGTCTTTCTGTTATTTGGGTGGAATTTGAGTGGGGAACAGAGATATACACTGCAAGACAAATTGTGAACGAAAAACTTCAATCCATCCAGAACGTTATCCCAGAGGGGGTGGATCAACCCATCCTGGCACCGATTACATCCATTATGGGAGAGATAATGCTGGTGGGTCTCACCGGCAATACGACGTCGGTTATGGACCTTCGCACCCTTGCCGATTTTACTATCCGCCGTCGATTGCAATCCATCCCAGGCGTGGCCCAGGTATTGGTCTATGGAGGTGAAAAGAAGCAATACCAAATTCAGATTAACCCTTATCTGCTTCAAAAATACAATTTAAGTATGCAGCAGATTTTAAAAGCAGTTTCCGAATCGAACGTGAACGCCACCGGAGGCGTGTTTGTGGGTTCCGGGCAGGAATATCTGATCCGGGGCATCGGGCGGGTCAGGGCGCTGGATGACCTGGAATACACGGTGGTGACGACCCACAACAGAGTGCCTGTTCTCATCCGCGATCTGGCAAAGGTAACCATTGCACCCGCCACGCGCTTGGGGATGGCATCCATAAACAAGAAAAACGGCGTTATGCTGGTTGTCAGCAAACAGCCAGACGCCAATACCCTGGAACTGACCCGAAAGATCGAAACAGCTCTGGAAGAGATGCGCCCCTCGCTTCCGTCAGACATTACCCTGCACACGGATATTTTCAAGCAGGCTGACTTTATTGAAGTGGCTATTCAAAATGTGGCGAAGGCACTGCGGGATGGGGCGATTCTGGTGGTGTTCGTCCTGTTCATTTTCCTGATGAACTTTCGGACAACCATCATTTCAGTGACTGCCATTCCCTTGTCGCTCATTGTATCTATCATGGTGTTGAAAGTCTTCAACATGTCCATCAACACCATGACCTTAGGAGGAATGGCTATTGCCATTGGCGTGCTGGTAGACGATTCCATTGTCTATCTCGAAAATGTCTATCGTCGTATTCGTGAGAATGCGGCAAAGCCTGAACCGGAACGTCGTTCATTCTATGATGTGGTGGCGGATGCGTCGTCCGAAATCCGATCATCCATTGCAATGGCAAGTCCAATTGTTATTGTGGTATTCGTCCCCTTCTTTTTCTTGAGCGGCATAGAAGGACGAATGCTTAAACCATTGGGATTGGCATATGCTGTTTCCATCTTTGCGTCCCTGATGGTGTCTGTGACTGTCACCCCGGCGTTGAGCTCCTACCTGTTGAAAAGCATTTCTGCAAAACAGAAAAAGGACGGTTGGCTGGTTCACCAACTCAAGCAGCTTTATTCACCCATCCTCGAATTGTGTTTGCATCGGAAAAACCGGGTTATTGCTTTGGCAGGATTGATGGTGCTTACGACGCTGGCATTCCTGCCGTTTATGGGGCGGTCATTCCTGCCGGAATTCAACGAAGGGACGCTGAATCTAAGTGTCGCAACCGTGCCTGGAACATCCCTTGACGAATCGGACCAAATCGGAAAAATGGTGGAAGAGATCTTGCTCTCCCATCCCGCTGTCCTGTCCACTGCCCGGCGAACGGGCAGAACAGAGCTGGACGAACATTCGATGGGATCCCATGCCCACGAGTTGGAAGTCCAGATTGACCTGTCCAATCTTTCAAAACAGCAGCTGCTTGATGAATTGCGTCGAGATCTATCCCTCGTGCCAGGGACGAATATCAGCATTGGGCAACCCATCAGTCACCGTATTGACCATATGCTGTCTGGCACAAGGGCAAATATTGCGGTCAAGATCTTCGGACAGGACCTCTATCAGCTTAGGAGTTTGGCGGAACAGGTGAAGACGCAGATGGGAAACGTGACAGGGATTGTTGATTTATCCGTTGACCAGCAGACAGATATCCCACAGGTGCGGATCATAGCTAACCGCCGGAAGATGGCCCTGCATGGACTACGTGTAGCTGACATGGATGAAATGATTGACATCGCCTTCCTGGGGGTCAAAGCATCTCAAGTCTTTGAGCAGGACAGACGGCATGATCTGATCATCCGTTATGCCCCTGAATACAGAGGGGACCTGGATGCCATACGAAACAGTCTTATTGATACTCCCAC
Source organism: Deltaproteobacteria bacterium (assembly GCA_024276465.1). GTDB lineage: Bacteria > Desulfobacterota > WTBG01 > CAIYCZ01 > CAIRTM01 > JAJRXD01. The sequence goes on along the minus strand of JAJRXD010000131.1, from coordinate 35,406 downwards.
CGGCGCCAAAATTTTCCTGAAAATGGTTGCCGACATCGTTGTAGACAGGGGACCAAATTATATCAGCCGGGAAAATGTCCAGCGAAAAATTGTGGTTCAGGCAAATGTAGCGGGAAGAGACCTTCACAGCGTTGTGGAAGAAATCCGGTCCGGAATAGACCGAAATATCACTTTTCCAAAAGGGTATTATGTAGAGTTTGGTGGTCAGTTTGAAAGCGAAAAGGAAGCCACCCGGACGGTTACCCTGTTGAGCCTGCTTTCCATCATTGCAATCCTTGTAATACTGTATATGGCTTTTGGAAATTTTCGTCAGGCAATTTTGGTAATGGTAAACTTGCCGCTGGCGCTTATTGGTGGCATTGTGAGCATCTACTTTACAGATGGCATTATTTCCATTGCTTCGTTAGTAGGATTCATCACACTTTTCGGGATCGCCGTTCGAACCGGCATTATAATGATTTCTCATTACAATTATCTGATAGACAGAGAAGGCAAATCGCCGCTGGAGGCAGTGGTACAAGGTTCGATGGAGCGTTTGAGTCCGGTGCTGATGACGGCGTTGACCACGGGACTGGCACTGCTTCCTCTGGCATTGGCAGTTGATCAACCGGGGAGCGAAATCCAGTCACCAATGTCTATTGTAATTCTGGGCGGATTGCTAACTGCCACGTTCTTGAATTTAATCGTGGTTCCTGTTTTATACATAAAGTGGGGAAGAAGACATGTTTGATAATATCGCAAGACTGAGCATAACCATTTATATTAGGAGGTTTATCCATAAAAGGCACAACCCCCCACATTAAATATTGTCATCAGAAGATTACTATCAAAAAAATAAAAACAGTTTTTGGACCTTAATTCACCATCAAAAAAAGCAAAAAACTCGTTGGCCCCTGATAACAGGGAAGATATAATGTATGTGCAAACAAACAATATCACCAACGAGGTGCAACCATTATGGCACAAGGCGAATTACCATTCAAGTACGAAGAAGAGAAAAAACAACCGGGATGACAGCACTGGCAGGGTTGCCGGTATACCTTGATCTGGCCAAAAAGACAGGGCTTAGAGAATCGATCCAAAAACATCTGAAAGTCAGGGAAGGCAGCCAGGGATGGACGGATGAACAAATAGTAACTTCCCTGATACAGTTAAATCTGGCAGGTGAGGACTGTGTAGATGACATGAGGATTATGGAAGCAGATGATGGATTCTGTGAGGTAGTAAAGAAAGCGGAGATGCACGGACTCAAACGTAAAGATCGCAGGGCATTATTGAGCAGATGGAGAAAGAAGAGGACACACACAGTACCATCACCATCATCGATATTCAGATATCTTGAGGCTTTCCATGATGCAGAGCAGGAAAACAACCGCCAAGAGGGCAAAGCATTTATTCCAGCGTCCAATAAACATTTAAAAGCCCTGTCCTTTATTAACAAAGATATTGCAGATTTTGCAAATATTCAAAACCCTGAAGAAACAGCAACTCTGGATATGGATGCAACAGTAGTAGCAACAAATAAAGAGCAAAGTCTTTACTGCTATAAAGGCTACAAGTCATACCAGCCGATAAACACCTGGTGGGCAGAACAGGAAATAATACTGCATACCGAGTTCAGGGATGGCAACGTACCGGCAGGATATGAACAGTTGAGGGTATTAAAAGATGCATTGGGATATTTGCCTGAGACAGTAGAGAATCTGCAAATAAGGTCAGATACTGCCGGGTATCAGCATAATATGTTAAAGTATTGTGAGATGGCCGAAAACCGGAGATTTGGCCGTATTGAATTTGCAATAGGTTGTAATGTCACACCGGGATTCAAGAAAGCTGTGGCAGAGGTTGAAGAGTCTGAGTGGAAGCCATTATACAAGATGGTAGATGGTAAGAAGTACAAAACCAGTACACAATGGGCAGAAGTGTGTTTTGTGCCAAATACCATCGGGCATAGTAAGAAAGGACCTGAGTATAGATATCTGGCAAAGAGGGAAAAAATGAGCGTACAGTTGCCCCTGCCTGGAATGGAACAACAAGTGCAATTTCCCTTTCAAACAATGGATATAGAGGACAAGAAGTATAAGCTGTTTGGTATGGTTACGAACATGGACTGGGAAGGGGGCAAGCTGATAAGTTGGCATCATGAGCGTTGTGGCAAAAGTGAAGAAGTTCATTCAGTGATGAAACATGATTTAGCTGGCGGGAAACTTCCAAGTGGAGATTTTGGAGAGAATGCGGCATGGTGGTGGATAATGATTATTACGCACAACCTGAACGGGATAATGAAGACACAGGCATTGGGCAAAACTTTTCATTTATCAAGTTGCCTGGACGTATAGTAAAGCGCTCACGTAGTCTGATAATTCGTTTAACCAGGAATCATCCATCTCTTGAGTTGCTGATCGAGGCACGCAAAAGGATATCCATGATGGTGCCTGTTCCATCCGGTTAAGAAGTAAAAAAGAGGTTTAATAGAAAAATTCAAACTGCCTGTTACTCGCATAGCAGAGGTACGTTTTGATTTCGTGTTTGAGAGGAGTAATTGCTCTGTTTTGAAGCACTGTTGCTGAATCGGATCTGATTTTGAAAAAAACAGCTCTGTATTCTTATGAATAGGGTAACTTTAAATTTAGGCAGTGGATTTTGGTGGACAAATGTGATTGACAAAAAATTATTAAAGTGATAAAGTAAAAGGATTTATGAGAACCAAATATATATATCTATATGGTGTCTTCGGACAACAATAATTAACTTTAATAAAGAAGGAGGAACAAATGCGAAAACTGACAATATTTTTAATTTTACTGTTTTTCGGTTTCACACCAGCTTATGTAAAAGCAGATGGGGCAACATATAAAGGTGTAAAAAAATGTAAAACATGCCATATTAAAATTTACAAAACCTGGAAAAAGACAAAGCACTCAAAAGCCTTTGACCAGCTAAAAGATGCTGAAAAAAAAGATCCCAAGTGCATTGAATGCCATACCACCAATAATGATCCCAATCTGCCTGGCATTCACTGTGAAGTTTGTCATGGTCCGGGCAGTAAGTTCAGCAGTGCTAAAATAATGAACAAGAAAAAATATAAAGCCAACCCTGAGCTCCAAAGGAAGCTTGCTGTTGAGGCTGGTTTAATAATAGCCCCTGATGAACATACGTGCAAAAAGTGTCATAATGAAAGGAGTCCACACTACAAGGGATTTGATTTCAAAAAACGATATGAGGAGATAAAACATAAAAATAAATAAGGGATAATAAGCATTCATCAAAACCCCCTCCCTGCGCACAGGGAGGGGGTTTTGATGGCTGATTTGTCCCGTTGACTTTACCCCACCATCTGTCCTATAATTTTGCCGACTTCATTAATTTTGCATATTACATTTCTCTTTGAGGCCTGCAAAATGGACTTAAGAATAAATGAGGAAACTAAAAAGGCATCCACTGAGTGCAGAAAAAACTTCTCTTGCTTATCCGGTAACCAGCTGACCCTCTGTAAAGTTGAACAATGTGTAACTGACAACCTGCATTTTATTAAATGCATTAATAGTGAATTGTGTTCTTACCAGATGTCTTTTGGGTCATCCCATGTTTGTACCTGTCCTGTAAGGAAAGAACTCTATAATAGATATAAAATATAAAATTACTGACTCCTGGCAGGGCTTTTTATTCCACTGTAATCATAGCATCCTCAATAATGACTTTATATTTATAACCTGATCCAAAATCCTTGTCTACAGCAACCACACCCCTTACCAGAACTGTGTCACCTGCTTTTACATTGGCACTGGTAGTAACGGTCAGGTCGTTTGTTCCTTCTGCACCAGTACCGTCTTGAATGTGAGCCCAATTCGTGCCCATTATCTTGGAATTAAACTTCACCACCTTTCCACGAACAATAATTTTTTTACCTGAAAGATCTTTTTTCTCATTATGGATTTCCGCAACTGTTTTTCCACCGTCAGGCCTTGTTATCCCGGAGAAGTCAACTACAGAAGGGACCTGCTGGGAACCTTTACTGCCTGAGTTTAAATTCGGGTGATCGCTGGAAGCCAGGCCAGCAGCCTGCTCTTTTTCCAGCACCCCTATTTTGCCGACAAAATAGACCATGCCGAAAGTTCGGTTCAGGGTTTTACTGCGGTAATTTTTCATGGGAGCGCCTTGAGGAGCTTTGACTTTATCTCCAACTTTAACCTGAAACTCCGGGGCAGCAACCCATATCTTCTCCTTTCCCGTGTCAATCCTGACATAAGTGTAACCAGAAGTGTTCATAGTCTCAACAACAGTACCTGTGTAGGCAGCTGGGGCTGAATTCAGCCTGGAAGGATGATTTGTCAACAGCTCATTAGTTTCTTCAGATGTTTTCCCGGAACACCAGGTTCCAGAAATTAAAACAATCAGTGCTGTCAAAAGCAAACATGTGAGTCTATTCATCAGTTTTTCTCCTGTCTGTAAAATAAATGTTAAGGGCGACTGTTTTTAATCTTCCGCAGCAAGCAAGCAGAGATTCCTTACCTCCCCGGATTTAATGATTTTAGTCTGTTTTTACTTGACATTCAAGCAAAAATGTTTCATTATTTATTAATTAAACAGAACTGTTTACATTCTTTTTGCTGTTATCAAAGGAGGTTAAGTTAATGCGAAAAGGTATTCTCATATTCGTTGCTGTCATAGTCCTGTTGCTTCCCTCTATTGTTAAAGCTCAAACTATTGAAGCAAGCGCAGTCTGGGGGAACAAATATAATTGTTTCTTTTACTCTCTGATAGATGTTTTTAATTCTGAAATCAGCTTCGGGGAGCAAGTCAGCCTTTCATTTTCACGGTTCAGCGGAGCAGGCTACTATTTCTCGTTTGCCAATTCTTTTGCAGGGGTATACACTTCAGTAGATGAAAGCATTGCTGGAAAAAATGTTGATATCGTAATTACTCTGGTTGGATTGACCCGGCAGCCATTTATATTTGGAACCGGAACTCTCATTGTTAATTACACCGAGATGTTTCCCCTGTTTTTTCAGGGTATGTTAGTGGATCAGGAACTATAAACATCCACCGGAACTGCCACCCATACCAAATCAGCCATGACAGCCTTTTTTAAGATTCATCAGCACATTTTACCAGCCCGCCGTTCTATTTAAAAGAAAACGGGTGTTTCCTGCTTGTCCTGCCAAGGGGGCTGTGAAAATATTTCAGTTTGATAAGTCCATCCATTCCATGACATTCCGTACAAAACCTTGAATGAAGCTTTGGCCTTAAGAAACTGTTGGTAACATTGCCTTCTGTCTCCCTGCCAGGGCCCCTGTCTTTGACATGGGGATCCCATTGATGGGGATTGTGGCATGTGGAACAGACAATATTGCCTGTTTCTGCTATTTCCCCTGTAGCAGAAAAAATCGGAAATTCATCCTTAACAAATTCAAACTTAAGAGTGGGCATTCCATCAGCCGTCTCTTTTTGAGGGACAATAAAGCCTTTTGGGTGAAGTCCGAATCTGGGAATCTGTGTCTCTGCATTTTTCCCTGGAGAATGACACCCTGTACACAACGTCGTCATTAAATCTTTATCTGAAGCAAAAGATTCATTCCACCCCTTCAGAACAGCCGGTCCTACAGGGGCTGACCACTGGAATTTTTGAAAACCGGCATTGTGGGCCACGTGGCACGGACTGCAGACACCTCCCTGTGCAGGTGTCTGTCCGGAAGTATTGATGAAATCAGGTACTGTTATATTCAGGTCATGATCTGTACCCTCAATCAACCCATGCATTGGATGACAGACAATACATATACCTGAAGCATCGTCTTGTAACATGCGTAAAAATTTTCCGTGTTTCTCCCCCTTCTTGTCAGGATCAGCATTCAATGGAAAGGGATTATGAAAATCATGACATGTACCACAGCGAATTTCCCCATTAACATTTAAACCATTGTTGTCAAAGAGGGGGATCGACAAAGGCTCTATTCCTTCCGGCAGCATGATATTCTCCGGATGAGAATACTGCTCAGGCATCACTTTTTCTGCTGAGCCGCCCGAACAATGACAGCTGTTACAAAACTCTCCAGGCCTTTCCTCCTTAATTTTTTCTCCTGTCCAGAAAAGCTTTGCTGACCCTTCATGAACCAGATGGCATGGCGAACATGCCCCTGTTTCAGCAGCAAGGGGTTTAGACGATTTTTTTTGTTTTGCTTTTAAATTGAACACATCATGGCTGGACCCGGTAATATTTTCTTTTCCGGTGTGGCACTGAACACACAGAAAATCCCTGTTGTTTCGATCAACAAGAAGTGCTTTTTTGCCAACCGCGCCATGTGCAGCATGACATGTCATGCAGACTATTTCCCTGTTTGATCCTACTATTACTTTTTTACCGCTGCTCCATTTTTCAAGGGGTTTAACCCGCATCCCCGGGGGAACATTAAGCGGATGTAAAATATTGCTGAATGGAAGATCACCCGGTATTTTATCAGAATGGCACTGTTCACAAAGCACAGGATACGTTGCAGGGCTGTCCACAGGTAAAACAAGGCGTTTATCAGTAAATCCCCCATGGGCCACATGACAGCTTTCACAAATCACCTGGTTTGGATCACTGCCCCTGAAACCACCGTATCTGACTATTTTCTCTGGGATATTCAGGCTGTTAACGTCAATGGGATGGTTTCCCTTCTCCTGCCCTCCGGTCTTATCTGCATGGCACATCCTGCACATCCTGGAGTTTTCATTAGATGTTCTTAAAAAGATGGTTTTCTCGATCCCGGGGTCGCTTGACACACCATGGGCACTGTGACACGTTGCACAGTTTATCTTCCCTTCTTCATCAAGCGGGAAAATATCCGGAATCCTCATATTCTTTGATGGTGTAATGCCAACCTGATGTTTTCTGTCATTATGAACTTTTTTTCTGGAATCTACCGTTGAACCGTCATGACACGAAAAGCACATCTCTTCAGAAGCCACAGCGTTTTTTTCCGGCAGTGCTGCAAACTCGGTACTTCTATGTTCAACAAAAAAAGTGTCGACCCAGTTGTAATGGCATATTGCACATTCTTTTGCTGAATCGGGTTTTAAGGAATCTTGTGAAGAAGCACACAGGGCTGTTGAAACTGAAACCAGCAGAAAAACTGCGGGGTGTATCAGTTGCAGTACGTCTTTTTTCCCAAATATCATAGTATCATCTGTTTATTTGACAGTAAACGGGGCATCCTTCTTTAACCTTCCAATACTGCGGTGAAAATATGTAAATTTAATAAGCCCCTCTATTCCATGGCACCCTGTGCAGAATACAGAGTGAAGATCAGCTCTTAAAAAACTGTTGCCGGAATCCCCTTCTATTATCTCTCCAGGGCCTTTTGCTTCAACATCTGGATCCCATTGATGGGGATTATGACATGTGGAGCAGACAATATTCCCGTTATCTGCTATCTCCCCGGTATCAGTAAAAGTTGGAAATTCATCCTTATGTATTTCAAGAGCTAACAGGGGCTTACCCTCAACCATTTTTTCCCTTGGATGGAGACCAAACTTGGGAACATGCTTTTCTGCAATTTTACCAGGCGAATGGCATCCTGTACACAGCCTGGCCATTATATCCTTGTCAGTTGTGTATGCCGGGTTCCAGCCTTTCGGTAAAGACGGGCCTGCAGGGGCTGACCACAAAAACTTCTTAAACCCGGCATTATGTGCAACATGGCAGGGGCCGCAAACACCACTCTGTGCTGGTGTCTGACCGGATATGTTTATAAAATCAGGGGCGGTTATGTTCAGATCATGGTCTGTACCTTCTACCAGGCCATGCCACGGATGACAGTCAACACAGATTCCCGAAGAGCCCTTTTGAGACAAACGCAAAAATTTAGAGTGTTTTTTTCCATTCTCTGAATTGTCATCATATAATGGAAAAGGATTGTGGAAATCATGGCATGTGCTGCAGCGAATTTTTCCCTTCATATTAATCCCCTTCTCGTCAAACAGAGGAAGAGAAGATGATGACTTTTCCTCAGCCAGGGTAATTTCCATGGGATGGGAAAAATCCTCAGGCATTACTTTGCCCGCTGATTTGCCTTTACTGTGACAGCTGAAACAAAATTCTCCGGGTTTTTCGTCCATGGCTGCTTCTCTTGCCCACATAAGCTTTGATGATCCGGCATGTACCAGATGGCATGGAGAGCAGGGCCCCAAACCACTGACGCGATGGCCCTGTATATTCATCTCATCCGGCTTCATAACTCTCAGGTCATGGCTGGAATCCGCAATATTTCTCTTTTCACTGTGGCACTCAACACAGATGGAATCCCTGTAATTATGTTCAGCAAGCAGATACTTTTTGTCAACAGCGCCGTGGGGGATATGACATGTCCTGCAAACAAGTTCACCCCCTGTTCCGCGAACTAATTTTTTCCCATTCTTCCATTTATCCGGCATTGTTACTGTCAGCCCTGGCGTAAGGTCAAGTGGATGTGAAAAGCGGTTAAGAGCCTGGTCCTTTGCCAGACCCGGTTTTTTGCTGTGACATACTTCACACAGCACAGAACGGGTTTTGGGATCCTCCACAGACAGAACAAGAAATTTATTATTCACCCCGCCATGTGGAATATGACAGGTTTCACATATAATATGATTTTTGGGATCCGTGCCAAGTCTGCCCCCTGCTTTAATAATAAGGTCCGGATTTTTTAATGGCAAAATGTCTACCGGATGGTTCCCTTTACCCTGCCCTCCCAGCTTAGTAACATGGCACTGCTTGCAAAAAGATGAGTTAACGTTCGGGGCGCGAAGAAACAACTCGTCTGTTGCTGCCCCCTGCCTGCTTAAGGCATGAGGGGTATGACATGTAACACACTGCAGGGCTCCGTTCTCATCCAAAGGGAACTTTTCGGGAATACTGACGCGTGACGAGGGAATCGCCCCAATCCTGTGTCCAGGATCATTGCAGATCCTGTCACGGGAGTCACGCACAGAGCCATCATGGCAGGACAGACACATTTCCTGTTTTCCAACCACCTTTTCTTCATCCAGTGGAGCAAGGGGAGTCCCCCTGTGCTCAACATAAAAGGTATATATCCACCTGTAATGACAGATACTGCATTTTTTAGCAGTATCTGCCTGCCGGTAAAGATCTGTTTCAGCAAAAACTGCACACGGAAACATCAGGAAGATAAGACACAATACCGGATAAATTGTGGTTTTTGATCTTTTCATTGTATTATTTGAATTTATCCTCAAAAAGATCAGGGAAATAAAAAGTTTCATAATTGTTAAACATACCGCCAATTTCAAGCTTTTCCAGTTGATTTATCCTGGCAGGCTCAAACCCAAGTTCCTTGAAATCGATAATTCCTCCTGGTGAATGACAGGATGTACATTTTACAAAATGTTCCAGCTCTGTTTTGTTGTGCAGTTTATGCCACTGTTCCATATAATTTTGATCAGATCCTAACTTGAAATCAATCCCAACCATCTCGTCGGACGTGACTGCCTGCCAGACCCCGTTAATATTTCTATATGGGGTCAGTTTTGAATAGTGGTCATCTGTCGCGGCAAACAGTCCTGTGGATGGATCCAGAGTCGTGCCATATGGTTTTCCCTCAGGTTTGAATCCGGTCGGATTTATCCAGCCAAACTTTATCTTCTCGCCTTCCTTTATTTTAATATGGCAGGAGTGACAGGTTAAAAATTCAGTGTGCAGGTTCATGAGTGCCTTGGCTTTTGATTTTTTCCCATGAGGATACGGAGAATGGCAGACAATGCATGATGACTTCTGTGCCCATGCTTCCAGATTAATATCCTCGGTTGTGAGGTGAAAATGGTTATGGAGCTGCTTTCTTTCCTGATCTTTAATGCGCAGTGTCTGGAAAGACAAATCTATGTTTTTCTCTATATGCGGCTCCTTTTCTTTTCAAACTGCACCTTGAATGTCAGATAACCAGTAGTACAGGCAGATATAAAAAGCACAGCAGCAAAAACAATAATTGCCTCAACCGGAGATCTTTTCACCCTCTTGGTTCCGGATGAAACAGCAGATTGTTTTAACAGTTTTTCCTCTTCAGATTCAGCTACACCCTCCTTAACCTGACGCTTGTATTCTAAAAAGTGCTCTTCAATTTGATGATCTTTGTTGATTTTACCGTTCCAGAAAGCCCACTGTACAGGAAAGCGTCCCGGAGCTATATGAACATTGTACATGTGCCACAGGGTTATAACCATAAATGCAAGCACTGATTCCTCTGCATGCATCAGACGCAGAATATTGAAAGAAATTTTTGGAAAAGGAATATACTGAACCATAAATTCAGGGAAAAGAAGACAGGATCCTGAGAGTGCCAGCACTGAGCACCCCCAGATCATTGCCAGATAGTGTATTTTCTGCTTGTACATAAATTTTTCCATTTTAGGCCGTGTTTCCCTGAGACCCAGAAAATAACACAGATCCTGAAACAGATCCTTTGCATCCTTTAACATTGGAAACTGGGTCCTGCGCAGATCAAACGTTCCGTTTATTAACCTGCGGCCTACTCCCAAAATCACAACCAGAACGTGATACAGGCAATCAACAGTAAAAATAACTGCGTTTACACGGTGGATTAAACGTGTAACATCAATACCTCCCATAAGATCTATTACTTTGTGGGAAAGGGCTGCATTGTGAAAAAACAGGGGCAGCCCCGTGGCAACCGCAAGAGTAAAGGAAATAAGCATTACTGCATGGTTAATTACAATATGAATAGAATAGCGGGGATGATCACCCTTGGGATTAAAATCCACATATCTGTGCAGATTGGGAATTCCAGTCGTGGCAGTTTTATCAGTCAGATTGCTCTGCGACAGAGGCTGGGGTTTCCTGCGCCACCTGAAGAAACGCGCATCCCCGTTTCTGATACGGCCATATGTTTCCATGCCCATTAACGTGAAGAGAAAAAACAGGGTAAACCACATTACCCCCTCCATTAAAATTTCCACAACATGAATCTCCGGGCCTCTGTCCTTGTGCTTGCTCAAATGACTGTCAATAGTTGAAATTTCCGGCCCTGCATTTGGATGACAGTTTCCCGACCGGCAGGTCTTGTATCGATTATCCGGATATATGGTGGATTGGGGGTCAGAAGCAGGCCTGATATCATGGATGCTCTCTGAAGCGTGACAACTGATGCAATCTGCCGTGTCATCTCCGCCAAGCTGAAGAATACGGTAATGGATTGTCTCCTTGTAGGTCTCAACTGCTTCCGCCCTCGGCCCTTCAAATCCCATAACATTGTTAAAGTCCTTATCAGCATGGCAGCTTGAACAAAGTTCTACAATCTCTAAGGGGGAACGGCTGGTTTTGTGCTTGAACCGGTGAGATATGTGTGTAAAAATGCCTTTAAGCCCTTTTTCCGTATGACAATTATGACAACGTTTCAAAACTTTGTCAGACGGAACCTCTTCCGGCAAAGAATAGAGATCATTCAAGTGACAGTATTTGCAGTCGGGTTTTAAAGCGGCTTTTTACGGGGGATCATCAGGCTTGATCCCATGAATGCTGTTTGTTAAGTTTTCCGCAACATCGCGGTGAGAAAAATTTTTGCCTTCCATGGCCTTATACCTGTCCAGATGACAGACCTTGACGCAGTTAACCTTTTCCACCTCGCCGTGCGGAACCTTGTTCACATCGCTGTGACAGCCAATGCAGGTTACGTCCCTGTGAATTGACTTGTGAAAAAGGTTGGTATCAACATAGTAATTGTTGAGATATCCGTTTTCATCATATACCCTGAGCCTCCGGTACTTATGGCAAAAAAGGCAATTCTGAGGATCTCCGGCAATTGCCCCGGAACAGTATAAATTTAAAAACACAGGGCAGACAAAAAAACAGATCAGCAGTATCCTTTTAAACATTGTTTGTTACTCCTTTTTGTTCAGCGTTAATATCTGGTAGACCCTTACACGGTTTAACAGCATTTCAACCACATAGAGCCTCTGGCTGTCATCAATTGTTATTCCAACAGGTGTTTTCCATTTAATTATTTTACCTTCCCTGGTTCCTGCCACAGATTTCAGGTGACCGTACTTGTTGAAAATCTGAATGGCACCAACATAGCTGTCACTGACAAAAACATTATTGTCCCTGTCAACACACACTCCCTTTGGCCGATAAAGCTGCCCAATGTCCACCCCATAGTCTCCAATAGAGCCTACTGCCTTACCCTTCGGACTCCAGACCTGTACACGTGCGTTGAGCACATCCACAACAAACACTGATGTGTCAGAACCTACTGCAATAAAGAAAGGATGGTTAAACTCCTGCCTCCCCTCACCTTCCGATCCCCAGCGGTTAAGAAATCTGAAATCATTGAGGGAGTACAGCACCATGCAATGGTTGTCATTGTCCACAACATACAGACGCTGCCTTGTTTCATCCACTGCAAGGTCAACAGGATCTGAGGGCAAAGCCTGCTTTCCTGATTTTACCGGAAAAGATGTCTGGTATTCTCCCCTGTCTGAAAAAACCTGCACCCTTCTGTTGCCTGTGTCAGCCACGTAGACACGGCCATGCTTATCTGTAGTTATCCCAAGTGGAGAATTGAAAAGACCACTGCCCGACCCCTTGCCACCAAATTTAAAAACATAGGATCCCTTATCATCAAACACCTTTACACAGTGGTTTACTCCATCCATAACATAAATAAGACGGTCCCTTCCAACTGCCACATCGCTTGGCTGAAGAAACTCTGCTTCGAGATCAAAAAGATGCTTTAACGGTGTTATCTGAAATTCATCTGCAAAAATCGGTTCACCCGCTGTCAGGCATAATAACAGCAGAAAAAAAACTGGTTTCCTCTTTAATCTGTTTTTTTTCATAATATCTCGTTTGGCAGTTAACAAAAAATTTCAACACCCTGTTTTTTCTTCACAGCAGTCAGATTCAAGGTTGCAACTGTGGGGGAGGCTTACTACTGCGGTACCGTTCAGTACCCTGGTCCAGCATCAACAGGTGATTATACTGTGCAGAGTGTGGATCATGGCAGGTAGAGCACATTTTAGTTTCAAAGGTATCGTGTATATTTATGGGAACAGCAGATACACGTGACAGAGTTTTATGGACAAAAATATGGCAGTTTGAACAAATTTCCATATCTGTTTTCCCTAATTTTTCCCTGTGGTAAGGACTGTGACAAAAGTCACATCCATTTCCCTCTGAATAAATATTCGTTTTGAAAAACATTATAAAAGCATTATGAATTTTATCTTTTTTCAATTTTTCTGCTTTAACGAAAGTTTCATTATCTGTATTTTCCCTGCCTCTTTTTTTCTTCCCTTCTTTCCAGCCTGATACCTTTCCGTTTTTATCCCTTATTAACGGGTGGCAGGCACGACACAGTTTTTTTTCCGGATACTTAAGGAGTCTTTTATAAACAGATGAATGGGGCCTGTGACATAAATAACAGTTTTCTACTACAGATTTTTCATGAGTATATTTTTTTTCCATTAAGTCGGTTTTATGGCACCCCTGCTTGAAACAGAGAAAAACCGGCTCAGGTTGATATCTGTTTTCAGGGGTAATGACATGGCACATTTTGCATTTATTTTCATCCATAGGTTTATGGGTTGACCGAATCATCTTGGCTTTCCAGGATGGTCCTTTTTTTTGCTTCTGCTGATCTAAAGTCCCGGAAAAACGTTTGTCATCATGACAGGAAACACAGAGTTCAGAACCAGCACTGAGCCTGAGAAAAAATTTCTCACCCGAACCATGCTGTGCCTCTTTCCGTTTTATTACCCCCCTTTCATGAGGGTTGTGACACGTACCACAGAAAATTCTGTCGCCGTCAAGCGGAATATCAACCTGCAGTGCCGTGATTTGTGAAGACAGGGACTTTTTCATGGCCCCGGGTAATTTGACCATGTGATCTGCCCTGGCCGGATGTTCTGTCTTTTCCTGAGGATGGCAATTTACACAATAAAACTTGAGTTCACTTTTAAAAGAAACTTCTGTTATATCCTTAACCTGTGAAGAGTCCGGAAAAGACAAGTGGCAGAAAAGACATCTGCTTTCAATAATCCTCCCGCCTGCATCAAGCTGTTTGTGAGGATCTGTTTTTTTATATTCTGCCTGTTGATGGCAGGTAAAACAAAACTCTGCAAGCGATTCAAAAGGAGCACCCCTCATGAATTTGGGGTTTTCTGTCCTTACTGCAAAGTCATCAGTCATCTGAATACGTGCATCATGACATGTTAAACATGTTAACTGCCCGTCTTTTAAAGGCCAGTCTTTTGGGGAAATTTTTTTCATTTCTTTTGTAAGGCTGACACCTACGGGGTGAATATCAGCCCTGGCAAATTCTGTCCCGTGGCACCTGTTGCAGAGCATTACAGAATCGCCGTCATATTTGAGTTTAGCATCTTTCCATTGTGGAAGATCCTCAACGTGACATTCTATGCAGTTTTTTCCTGTCCAGTGTGGATTTACAATTTCTTCCCGGGCTGTCCCTGCTGCAACTCCATTTTTCTGTCCACAGAAAAAAAGGACAACGAAAAAAACAACCTGAAATAAGATAAAGACTTTAATTTGAAGATTACACATAGTTGCTGTTATTGATGGGAAGAATTATTTTTTTTAACTCTGCCGATATGGTCATGAAAATATTTGAATTTAACAAGTCCCTCCTCACCATGACACCCTGTACAGTATTTCAGGTGAAGATCTGATCTTAAAAAACTATTGGTCACGTCCCCTTCAACCTTCCTGCCCGGACCCTTTGCTTCAACATGTGGATCCCATTGATGGGGGTTGTGGCACGAAGAGCATACAATATTTCCTGTCTCTGCTGTTTCTCCTGTATCAGTAAAGATCGGGAACTCATCTTTAAGATGATCATAACTTATCATGGGCATCCCCTGCATCAGTTTCTCTCTCGGGTGGAGCCCGAACTCGGGAACATGCGTCTCTGCAATTTTACCAGGTGAATGGCACCCTGTACACAGCCTGATCATTATATCCCTGTCGGTTGTGCTGGCCTTGTCCCAGCCTTCCAGCAGGTTAGGGCCAACAGGCGCTGCCCACAGGTATTTTTTAAGATTTGCATTATGTGCCACGTGGCACGGGCTGCAGATACCACCCTGTGCAGGTGTCTGGCCGGAAACATTTTTAAAACCAGGGGCTGTAATGCTAAGATCATGGTCTGTACCTTTAATCAATCCATACCTTGGATGACAGTCAATACATTTACCTGAAGCGCCCTCATTTGACAGAAGGAGAAATTTACCATGTTTTTTCCCTTTCTCAACAGGATCATCATATAACGGGAACGGGTTATGAAAATCATGACATGTGGAACAGCGAATTTTTATCAGGGAACGGAAAAAATTCATTGATTCAACACTTATGTCCATTGGATGAGAAAAATCTTCAGGTATGACTTTTTCTGAACACCCCCCTGAACGATGACAGCTGACACAAAACATGCCGGGTTTTTCATTTATAACTTCCTTTCGTGCCCACATCAACTTTGCGGACCCGGAATGAACAAGATGACATGGGGAACAGGGACCTGTATCAGCTGCACGATCTCCCATTATGTTCTCTGCCCCGGGCATGGATACTCTTAAATCATGTCTGGAACCTGAAATCATTTTCTGATCTCTGTGACACTGTATGCACAGGGAGTCCTTGTGGTTTTCCTCGGCAAGCAGTGTTTTACTGTCAACAGCACCATGGGGAGTATGGCAGGTCCGGCAGACCAGCTCCCCGTCTGTTCCAAGCACAACATCTCCCCCGCCCTTCCATTTTCTTGGAATTTTGACCGGCTTTCCGGGAGTTAAATCCATGGGATGTGAAAACCTGTTAAGGACCGGGTCCTTAGCTAACCCTGGTTTGTCCGTATGGCAGGTCTCGCAGAGTACTGACCGGGTCTTGGGGTCCTCAACAGAAAGAACAAGGAATTTGTTGTTTAACCCTCCATGGGCAAGGTGACATGTTTCACATATCACCTGATTGGCAAAAGCTGTTCCGAAACGCCCCCCGTTTTTTGTGATTTCCAAAGGTCTCTTCTTTGATCCTACATCAACCGAGTGGTTGCCTTTCGCAAATCCACCTGTTTTGTTTTTATGGCACATTTTACAGAAACTGGAATTTTCATTGGGCGCTCTTAAAAAAACTCCGATTCCCATACCAGAACCGCTTGAAATAGCATGGGGTGTATGACACGTAAAGCACTGCATTTTTCGCTCATCATCAAGGGGAAAATCAACAGGTATGGTAACGTTTTCTGAAGGGATGACACCAGCTTTATGACCTGCGCAATTAAAGACATTATTTCGTGAATCTGCAACTGACCCGTCATGACAGGAAAAACACATCTGCCTTGTTGCCACTGCAGCCTGTTTTGGCTTTGGCATTAACTCGCCGTCTCTGTGTTCTGAATAAAATGCATAAACCCACTGAAAATGACAGATTGCACATTTTTTTGCAGTATCGGGCTTGTCTGAATGATCCATCTGAGCAGATAAAACAGGTGGCAGAAAAAACACAAATAACAGACAACCGAAACAGAATAAAACTCCTGCATGAAGGAATTTATTGATCGCTTTTTTCTGTAAACACCTGGCTTTCATTTACTGTTATTCCGAAATCTGATAGACCGAGACCCTGTTTTGCAGCATCTCTACAACATAAAGCCTCAACTTGTCATCAACATAGATTCCCACTGGTGTCTTAAACCTCAGTATCCCGCCCGTTTTGTTTGCCACAACACCCAGGAATTTTCTGTAACGTTTAAAAACCTGTATAACCCCTAAATAACTGTCACTTATGTAAATTCTATCCTTAAAGTCAATTGTGACCCCTTTTGGGCGATAAAACTGCCCTCTGTCAACCCCCCATTTACCTATATAAGCCATGGTTCTTCCTTCTTTGCTGATTGCCTGAACCCTCGTGTTAAGCACGTCGACAACATAAAGCGTAGAGTTTCTGTCCATAGCTGCCAGGAACGGAAACTGAAACTCCCCGGGCTTTTCACCCCGTGTTCCCCATTGATCCAAAAGACTGGATCCGTTTCCTGTATACACAAGAATTCTATGGTTGTCATTGTCCACCACGTAGCATCGGTTCGTGGATTCATCTAAAACAACGTCCGTTGGATCAGGCTGACCTGTACTATCCTTAACCCTGACAGTAAAATTAAATAAAAAGCGGCCTGCTGGATCAAAAGCCTGAATACGCTGATTGCCTGAATCTGCCACAAAGATGGTTCCATCTTTGCGGCTGTCTATTCCAACCGGGCTATTGAACTGGCCGTTTCCTTTTCCTTTAGACCCGAACGAAGACAGATAAGCTCCTTCTGAATCAAATATCTTAACCTTGTTATTTACTCCATCCACAATATATATCTGCCCCTTTGCTCCAACCGTTACATCACTGGGATAAATAAAACCGGAGCTTATGTCAAAGATGTGCCGGGCTGTTATGAAAGGCAGGTCATCAGGCTGACAGTAAACCACACCAGCATGACTCAGGACAAAGCACAGCATGAACATAAATAAAATTTTATTATAAAAAAACAAGTTTGACGGCCCCATAAAAAAATCAATAATCAGGCGACAAAGTAAAAAGCTCCGGACATATGGCTATTAAAATTAAAGAGATGATGCGTTCCTGCCTGTACACTGACAGCAGGTCCTGACCGGGTCAGGGAGCGGGTTAAGGTTACAGCATAACGCAACAGATGGACCTTTTTCAAGATTGTCAGGTTTAAATAGTTCATTATTCAGCTGATTTCACACACCGGAAGCCAAAACTGTAACTCACGGCAGCCGGGTTGGAGTTATAACGTTTTATAATCCTGATCAGATGTTCAGGACAGTACCATGCCCCTCCCCTTAAAACTTTGCTTTTACCCTCCGGGGGACCCTGGGGATTTTCTCTGGGGCTTGTGCTGTAGTACTGTCTGTCATACCAGTCAGAACACCATTCCCATACATTTCCTATCATATCGTAAAGCCCGTATCCATTTGGCTTGAAGCTTTTTACAGGAGCAATTCCAAAAGAATCAAGGTTTGCATAACTAAAGTCCGGCTCATCGCCCCAGTAAAATCTTCCCTCTATAGTTCCTCCCCTGGCTGCATACTCCCATTCAGCCTCAGTGGGAAGGCGTTTACCAGCCCATTTGGCATAAGCAGACGCTTCACTCCATTTCACCCCAACCACAGGCTCATCAGGACGATCAATATCCGGAAACCAGAATGCAGGCTTAGGATGGCCGGTTTCTTTAAGAAATTTCTGGTACTGTTTGTTGGTTACCTCGTGCGTGTCAATATAAAATGCATTAATGTAAACCTCATGCTTTGGCCGCTGGTCGGGGAATCCACTGTTCGAACCCATCAGATACACCCCCCCTGGAACGAGAACCATCTCAACGGAATCTTTAACATTAAGATTTGCATTTTGAAAAGCACCTGACGTGCCTGGAAAAAACAGTTTCAGAAAAACAAGGGCAGTAATACTGCAAAGAAAAATAATTGACCTTTTCATAAAACAACAGTGTATTTCAGACAAAGGTTGATGAAGTCGCGAAAAGTAAAAAAACAGGCAACAAAGTAAAAAGCTCCGGATACAGGGAGCGCAAATCCATCCCGCTTGGCGGGATTTACGAAGTCGTCAAGGTTAAACCCCGAACACAGATTATCCTGAAACATGGGAGGTGAAAAAGATTTATTATCAGCAAGTGATTGATGTAATAGAAACATATGGATGTTTCAACCTGTTTTGGCAGTTAATGGTGTAGATCAAAAGAAAAAAGATTTTCATGATGTATCTATAGAGGTATTACTTGCTTGTCAGATCATAATGTTACTCCTCAACTAAAGCTTGTGTCGCAGATCCTGTTTTTTACCGGCTTTGCTGCATAAGCTGTTTACAGCTCTTTTTGTAATACTTCATTGCGTTCTTAATGTCTCCCTTAAGCTCATAGAACTCGCCCATCATATAGCAGATGTCTTCATCAACATAGCCTGTTGCAAGAATTTGTTTTAACAGTTCATCAGACTTCTCATCAATGTCTCCCCTGAGCATATGCACCTGAAGAATACCCTTGAGTGCTTCAGGATCATTCGGATTCTTTTCAAGCACCTTCTGAAACTCAGACTCTGCCATGTCTGCCTCTTTTTTCTCTAAATAAATACTGCCAATACCAATGTGGGCCTCTTTAAGATCGGGATGTTTGTCAAGAACCTCTTTGTAGGAATTCAGGGCATTTTCATACAAGCCTCTTTTTTTCAGGTTTTCCGCAAAAGAAAGCAGCCTTTCCGACTTCCCGTTCATTTTAGCCGGTGTTACCTTGGGATGCAAAACGCTTTCCAGTTCCGATTTTTCAACCTCCCCCAACAGGTATCCCAATTCCACATATACCTGGTCATAGTAGGAAATAGTGTAGCTCGGAAACCTTTCAGCAATTTTGCCGTCACGACCTACTACGAAGGTTGTCGGGATAGCAATAATTTCATACTGGGCATATACATTCCTATCACTGTCCAGAAGAACAGGATATGTGAGTTCAAAACTGCCTTTGAATTTCTGGTATTCTTCGGGTTTGATGTTTTTGGAGATTATGATCAGAACCTCAACAGCATCACGGTAAGACCGCTTCTCGGATAAAATCTTTTGTAAATCTTTAACAGCCTTCAGGGTATTCTCCTGGTAAAGTTCACCGAAAACCAGAACAACAATTTTTCCCCTGAAGTCCTTTAAGGCAAGTTCTCTGCCTGTCAACTCTTTCAATTTGAAATTGGTAGTTACGGTTCCGTTCACAAGAGCTGCCTGAGAAAAATTAACGGTTGCAATTGTTAAAATAATTCCGGGGAGAAGCCATCTGAGAATTCCACAGCATATTTTATTTTGTTTCATGTTTTTTACCTTTTCTAAAATCATGGTTATTGTCACAGTTACTTTTTCTCCAGAGATTTCCTGTTTTGTCTGTTTTGCACCTTTGGAGAAGACGGCTGTATCGGTTCAATTTTTTTATATCTTCTGCTGTATTTTTTTTCATCATGACAACCTGCAGCACATGTCCCCCCTTCAGGGCTTGCTTCAAATACTATTGGAAACTCCCAGTTGCCGTATGGTACTGATGAACGCACATGCGCTTTTTGTTTGCTGGCATGTATTTCATGACACGCCCTGCATGTTCTTCCCTTTTTATTTTTATTAACATGGAGAAAATGAAGATTCAAATCCCCATCCCTGAAATTGGTAAGGGCTGTTGTCCTCTCCTGCAGAAAAGTGTCCTTGGTGTGGCACTGAAAACAGAGATTATACTCCTCGAGGTTAAAAGGGGCATAGAAATCTTCAGGGAAAAAGGTAACCAGGCGCCTGAAAATATTCGACCCATGGGGTTTGTGACATGCAACACAGTTGTTTTGCTGAATCGGTCCATGCCTGAAAGGATTTTCCGCCATCACCCTGGCAATGTTTTGAAGAACTTCTCCGTCAGAATCTTTTATCTCCTTGTCATGACAGGAAAGACAAAGGTTCAAAAGTGGCTGTTTAAGCAGCCTTGGAAGTGCACTGGCATGGGGAGAATGACAGTTGGAGCAGCTTTCCCCGATAGTAGTTGCCCCGTGAACATGGCTGCTGTGTTTAATAATATAGGCTATATCTTCATGACAGTCAAAACAGAATTCCGGCTCATCCTTGGAAATCATCATTGGGTTCTCGCTGCCATGGGGATCATGACATTTGAGACAGTTTTCAGTTACCGGCTTATGTACATGCCTTAGCTTTAACAAGGGTTCAAATTCTTTCTTATGACAAAAAAGACACAGATCATTGCCTTCACCGATCAAAAGTTTATCACTTTCTGAAGAATGGCCATAGTGACAGAGAATACAGGCACCCTGTGCTGCAGGGGCATGGGAATATTTATGGCTAAAAATTTTTTCAGTTTTTTTATGACATGAAAAACATAAGCCTTTGGCTGGATCTGTTTTAAGATGAAAAGGAAACTCTGAACCATGGTAATCATGACATTTGAGACACTCTCCCTTGGCTACCGGCTCATGAACAAATTTTTTCAGCTTCATTTTATGGCAGAACGTGCAGAGTTTACCGCCTTTGGCTACCAGCTTGAAGGCATGACGGTTTTCAACAGTTTCATGACATACATTGCACGTTTTCAAAAGCATGGGGCTATGATCATATTTTGGTTCTTCGAATTTGGTATGACACTCTGCATCAACACAGCTTGCCCTCAAAATAATATCCGGGTTGCCATCCTGTGCATTGACATGGCTACCCGAGAACAAAATTCCGGAAAGCACTAAAAAACATACCCTGATTGCAAACACTCTCATCACTCTAAGCATCGTCGTTTTCAACTCCTGTGCTGCAGCTGTTTAATAGCTTCGTTTTCTCATCTTAACAGAACATTCAGCAGATGCTTTATACTGCTTTAATGCCTCATCATTTTTCCCGATGGATTCATAAATCTTCCCAAGCTCCAGATGGATAACTGCAGAATCCGGACAGAGACTAAGCCCGCTTTTCAGAATCTCAAGGGCTTTTTCAGTTTGCCCTTTCATGCGATAAGCAGTCCCCAGACCAATTTTAGCATCTGTTGATCTTGGATTAAGCTTAAGTGCCTTTTGAAAATTAGCCAGCCCCTGGTCTGTCTTGTTTATGTCAAGCAGGCAGAACCCGTAAAGGATATAACCCTCTGCATTATCAGGATCTAATTTCACTGCCTTCTCTGCCTCCTGGAAGGCTTTTTCATCCATTCCCCTGTCTCTTAATGTTTTTGCAAGCTTAATGTGATTTATTGCTCTTTTTTGATTTTCAGAAAGACGAGGAGTTACACGTTCCTTCTCTGCCCTGAGTTTCTCCGGTGTTATCAGGCCAAGAAGCAGTCTGACCTGTCCAAAAAGGTCCTCCTGGTAATCAGATCGAAAACCTCCATAGTAGAAACGGAAAACCCCTTTGCTGTCAATCAGGGCTGTGGAAGGAAAGACAAGTACTCCAAGGTCGGAATACACTTTGGCATCACTGTCAAGCAAAACAGGAAACGGGAGTTCAAGGGACTGCTTAAGTGCTTTGATTTCAGCAAGTTTATCAGCATCTTTTGTAACAGCCAGAATTTGCAAAGGCTTACCGGAAAGTTTTTTGTGTAGAGACTTCAGTTCTTTCAGTGCCTGATGTGAACGCTCCTGACCTACACGCCAGTACAGTATAACTATTGTTTTGCCTTTTAAACCTGAGATGGAATAGGTCTTTCCTTCCAGATCCTGAAGGCTGAAGTCCTTTACGGTTTCACCCTCCCTCAGTTGCCTGAACCCCATCACGTCTGTACAGAACATGAATACAACCAAAAATAAGCACACAATTGCCAGGATATTTTTTTTCATTTACTGCTTTCTCCTCTGATCTTAAAATCCATTTGGACTGACATTTCACATCACAGGTAATTCCTCACATCGCCTGCCACACATGCCGCGTAGTGAGGAAAAACCCGGAAATTAATTATTTAGTGGCTGAATGAAAAGTCCTGATTCCGAGTTGTCATTGCGAGGAGTGAGGAACCCCGATAAAATCGGGGAAGCAATCCCTTTGTTTCCAGGAGATTGCTTCGGTCATACCTCCCTCGCAATGACAGAAAAAGTGTAATTAATGGGCTTTTCGGTCAGGCACTATTTTAATGTATTCATTACACATTTAACAGTTTGCAATATAATCATTTTGATGATTTCTTATCATCATATTTTACCGGTTTTTCACGGTCATAAGACTTTGGCTTATGGCACCCGACTACACAGGTGCCCCCTGTCTCTGTTTTTGTGAATTTAATCGGAAGCATCCAGTTGCTTTTACCATATGGAACCTCACGGGCAATATGCTTTGGCTGGTTACCTGCGTGAACCTCATGGCAGGCCTTGCAGCTCCTGCCCTTTTCCCTGTTAACATGCAGGAAGTGAAGGTTTAAGTCCCCGTTGCGAAAATCTGTAAGAGTTTCCGTAAACTGTTCAGTTGCTATTTCATTATTATGGCATCCAAAGCACATTGCATAGTTTTTAACATCATATGAAAAATAAAATTCATCAGGGAAAAAACTGACCAGGTGGTCGGCATAGTTTGTTGCGTGAGGATCGTGGCATGCGGTACAGTCTCCCTCTTTAACAGGTCCGTGAAGATACTTGCTTGAAAGAATCTTTTTTTCCATCTTCTCATGGCATGTAAGACACAGGTGAGATTTTTCTTCTCTAAGCCCATTGTCATAATCAGAGGCATGGGGAAAATGGCAGCCCAGGCAGCCGTTTTTCGCTATAGCAGAATGTTTTGATTTAGAATGGTTGAGCTTATCAACAAATTTTTCATGACAATCCCTGCACAGAGTGGCTTTGTCGTCTTTCAGGTGCATGGCAAATTGGGATCCATGGGGTTCATGACATTTTTCGCACGACTCTTTCATAGGCTGATGAACCCATTTCTTTTTTAGATCATCTTTTTTCTCTCCGTGGCAGTTAAAACAGATGGTAAGGCGGTCACTGACTAAAAGAAAATCATTTTTTGAGGCATGTGGATTGTGACAGACGATGCAGTCCCCGGCAGCAACAGGACCGTGAACATATTTGTTGGTTGTTATGTTGTCTTCATGACAGTTAAAACAAAGGTCCGGAAGAAAGTTTTCAATAAGCAGAAATCTATTATCAGCCTGGTGTGGATCATGACATACTATACACTCCCCATCTTCAATCGGGCCATGTTTTTTTTTGTCTTCCATAAAGATAGCAATTTTTTCATGGCAGTCAAGACAAAGGCCCTCTCCCTCCTTGTAATCAGAAAGATCATGGTTGTCAGGCGGATTATCGTTTTCACCCCTCACATGACAGACCGTACATTCACCGGCAGCCAGGGGTCCATGGACAAATTCGGCTGTGTTGATTCCCACGTGGCACTCAGAAGTAATACAGCTGTCCTGTGCCATGGCACAGTTGTAAACTGAAAAAGCACTCAGCGCATAAGCGCATATAATTATTATACGCCTCATCAGAAGTGAATCTCCTTTCATGATTATCCTTAACTGAATGTTCATAGTAGACCTGCCTGCGGGAGGGGACGCGACAATTTTTACTTTTTAAAGGCTAAAATTGCGTTCTGTTAGTAAGTGTCCGCTAATTAAGAAGGGAGGCTTGAAAGTTTTTCCGTTGCCTTTTGTTTTGTCCTTTCAACAGGATTGTTTGTAAATTCTTCTAACATGGTAATGATTTCATTCTCTGCTTTTAATCTTCTGTCAACAAAGCTGAAAAACTCTGCAAGAACTTTGTTTAACTCATAGAATTCTTCAGGCAGTTCAATATTTAATTTTTCTTTTATAACACATTTTTTCCGCATGTACAAGGATTTCTGAAGTTCATTAATAAAATATTTTACCACACGCCTTCTCACAAGATAGTAAAAGACAAAAGAAAGCAGGATCATTATTATCAGCATGAAAATATTAAATACAGCAACATTATTAACAATAATTTCATTTACATTGGAAATGACTATGCGGGACCGGTACAGATTGCTCTCTACTTCCTTTTTTAAAAAAATTGACGAATAAAAGATATTTGCCACTGAGGCTAAAAAACTAAGGAACAGGAACAGGAACAGGAATTTTTTCTGAAATATGCTGTCAATATAGAATTTTTTTCTTCTGTAGTCAGTCATCGTATAACTCCCATGTTATAAATTGTGACACTGAAGACACAATCTGCTTCTTTTATTATCCATGACAAGAAGATGGGGAAAGGCTGAGTAGTGAGTGTGACAGGTCTGGCAGCCTATCTTTCCATTAAAAAATTTAATTCTTGAATCAATAGCCGACAAATGATGATATACTTGAGGCTTTTTGCTGTAAACCCTGCTGTAGTTTATGCCGATTGGATGGACAACACCTATTCCCCCGGAATGTTCCCAGTTAACACCGGAAGTTCTAACACTTGCATCTGATGAAAGAGTGCCGTCATGACAGCTCAAACATTCTCTGGAACCGTCATCCAGAATCTCTTTCAATGAGACATCATGGCTTAGTGTATGTGCCTTTCCAAATCCTAAAGCATGTGAATCAGCTTCATTGACAGAAAAGCCCCTGGTGCCTCCATCATGACACTGGTAACAAAAGGCCTTTCCTGTTACAGCAAATCTTAAAAAGTAGGGGTTATTATCAAACTGTTTATGCCGGCTATCATTTGCATCATATGTTTTGTGGGCAATATGACAGGTTATACATAACATTTTCCCGTTATAAAGAGGGAAGTCCGGAGGGATACTCCTTCTGGGAACTATTCCGCTTGGATGGGTCATTTTTTTCTGTTCAGGATGACAGGAAACACATAGAAAGTCTGCATCCCTTGTCAGAATAGCAGGATCTTTTGACCCAACATGACAGTCAAAACATCTGTTGTCAAAAACATGGGAATCCCTTCCCTGGACAGCCCATGCCATTACAACTGCAACTGATAATATAATAAAAGCCACTAAAGCCTTCATTGCCTTAACTCATCAACTGTTTTCTTGATTTTATGGAGAAGATCCCGTTTCTTTTTTTCATCATCCAGATCCGTCTCGCCAAGCAGTTCCCTTGCCTCTTCTAAAAGTTTCTTTCTTTTTTCCAGGAAGCGGAAAAAATCAGAAAAGCTTTCTGCCACTTCATGCAGAAAATCGGTTTTCCTGAAACATACATCTTCAACATGCTCACCGTTTAAAAATTGTCTGACCCTGAGCTTTAACCTGTACATGGGGCCTGCTATTTTGTGGCTGTATCGCAAAGCAAGAAAAAAAACAACAAAAGAAGATATGACAAACTGAAGCAGAACAGCGGCTATAATATAATAATTCATCCTTGCATAAGATGCTGATATAACCTGGAATGCGGTTCTGTAATCTGAACCCACCCATTTGTCCATAAACAGATACAAAACCCCGAACGACAGCAGAGAAGTTAAAACAATGATGGACACAAGTTTTATAATGAAAGAAAGTTCTTTTGTCTCCGGTTTCATCTGCGCCACCTCTTAACCTTGAAAGGCTTCAGTTCCTTATACTGCTTCGCTGCCTGAGGATAGGCCTGCATGTCATGGTTCCTGTCGTGACATTTCAGGGAACAGGACCCTGACAGCCTTCCGGTGTAATTATATTGTACCAGTCCCTGATCATTCTGAACACAATAAGTCTGTCAAAGTTTATCAGGTTCGTGTTCTCTTCTACGCCATGGGAATCATGGCAGGCAGTACAGGGCGTCCTTTCATCGACAATATGTCTGCTGTGTTCTGGAAAACTTTGATCTGAAAGGATTGAGTTTCGATTATGGCACTTATAGCAGAGAGCATAGGCCCTGGAACTTTCCGAAGTCAGATCAGTTGTAATGAGCTGTCTCTCAAGTATTGGTTCCCATATTGAGCCGTGAGGACCGTTTGGGGCATTGCCTCCTGAATCAGATGAATTGCTGTTATGACAATCAGTACAGTATATCATGCTTGATATATTCAGGGGAGCAATAAGACTCGGAACATCCCTGTTTTTCCCGACCTCCTCTACAGGATGATAGGATGCATTCGACGGGTTAAATTTACGCCTGATGTTCTCTTCAAAAATATGCCGGCTGACAGTAGGACTCACTCTGCCGGGATTATCCGCGTGACACCTGTAGCACAACTCGTATTCAAAACTGATCGGATAGACAGGAGAGCCTGATGACGAAACACCTGCAACATAGGCTAATCTGCCTGAAGCAAGAGGCGCAGTTGCAGAAGCAGCATTGGCAGCATGGGGATTATGACAGTCCTGGCACTCAACATGGCGGCTTGACCACAGGGGATCCTCTTCAGGTTTGTGTACTCCCCTGCTGTTTTCAATCGGGTGTCGATAGGGTTTGTCAAATTCCTTTTTAATGTTTTTTGATGCCACATTGCCGTTGTGGCAGGGAAAACAGTTCTGCTCTTCAATAGCATAATTCAACAACCTTTCCCTCCCCCCGGCAGTATGAGGAGTGTGACAGTTTTCACATCCATTTACAGCAACAGATGTATATGACGTGTGTGGCCATGGGTCAGGGCTTGTATTGTTCCATAAAGCGCTGGAATTGCGGTGGGATGTCAAGGACCAGTTGTTTATCCTGTGGCAGGTGGTGCAAAGAGCTGAGTATCTGTTGTCCATTACCATGAATTTTCCAAACTGATCATCATGCGCATCATGACAGGTTGTACACTGCAGTTCTCCGGAATTATCAAGCCTGACCTGACCAGGTAAAGCAGCCGGAAACTCAAGCTGACCGTTCTGGCCGGCCAGTGTGTTGTCATAAACAAATGACACAGGGTGGTCATCAGACAGGTCAATTCCCAGATTTGTTTTGCCTGCAGGCATCTTCTGCATCCCACCAGTAAAAGAAACGGATTGTTTTTTGCCTCTGAGCATCCCTAAAGCTATTGTTCCGTCATGGCATGAAAGGCAGAGTCTTGATGCCCCTGTGGGCTGGCCGATGGCAGCTTTAACAGTAGAGCTTTTATATGTGGTATATATGAACTTACGCGATTTCTGCCACATGGGACTTGCCTGGCCTGTCATATGGGGTGTGTGACAGAAATTGCAGACAGGCTGATCAATAGCTGCTTTTACACGTCCCGGGCCTGCTGCAGAAAGATTATGTCTGCTGCTTATAATGCCTTTTGTGCCCTCGGAAGCAGCATTTTCATTAATAACAAATATAATAAACAGAACAAATATCCAAATAATGTTTTTTTTCATGACCGGCTTCCTCCAACAAATCTGAAGACCTGGACGCGCTGGTTGAAAGAATCTGAAACAAAAATCCGGTCATTATGATCAATAAAAATAGACGTTGGTATCCAGAAATTCCCAGGCCCATGCCCTGCCTCTCCGAAGTAAAGCAGGAGCGCTCCTTTACTGTTAAAGATCTGGACAGAATCGAAAATAGCATCTGCCACATATATGTGCCCCTGGCTGTCCAGCGCAACTCCCTTGGGAAGAGAGAACTCCCCCATTCCATCCCCGTGTTTCCCGAAAAGGGAAACAAACCTGCCATCAGGGTCAAAAACCTGAACCCTGAAATTCAGGGAGTCATTCACATACAAGCACCCCTTCCGATCTATTGTAAGGGATGTAGGGAAGTTAAATTCTCCATCTGCGTTTCCTCTTTTCCCGAAATCAAAGAGAAATTTTCCCTCCAGATTAAACACCTTTACAGAATGGGATACTGTGTCCACCACATAAAGCCTTTTCAGAGATGGATTAATCGCAATACCTGTCGGGCGAAGCATTCGGTCATCTTTGCCTATTTCCATCACTGGTTCACCTTCCGGGTCATAAACAAAAACTCTCCTTAATATGGAATCAGAGACATAGAGATTACCATGTTCATCCATTACAACCCCGATTGGCGAGACAAAATCTGTCTTGCCGAATTTGGTGATTTTATCATACTGATGCTCTTTCAGATTAAATATATGGACCATGTGAATTCCAGGATCTGCAACGTAAAGAACCTCTTTCCTGCTGAAAAAAATTCCAAAGGGTTTTACAAGCTGACGGTTCTCTCTTGGACCTGCAAAGAAACCTAAGGTTCTTTCAAAAAAGGATGGCACCCAGCCAATGTCATCAGGCGTTGAGATTGAGTAGAGATACTTGATCCGGGCAGTCTCAGGCGGGGAAGGCCATACAGGTGGTCTGATCAATTCATGAAGAGGCTGCACCGGCCTCCTGCCGCATCCAGGGCAGATAATCAAAAGAAGCGAAAAGATAAAACAAATTATGGTTTTGAATGTTTTTGACATGTCTGCACCCTCTTGGTTCGAAGAAATTTCAATTGTTATAAATCTTTTCTTTTTCCTGAAAAACATCACAAATACTCAACCACTTAAACCGGCTTTTACCTGAGTTTAACCTGAATTGAGCGATTCTAAAAAAACATGATTTCACAAATCCCGCTGTGTCGGGATTAGTGTAACAGCATTGAACGGATTTAAGCATTACATAAGATTCACCTGGAGGGTGAAGCGTAATGCTTACCTCGCAGGCAGACATGGATGTCTGCTGAGAATGAGTGAAATGCCGTTACACTAAGCTGTCTTTATCTGAAAAATAGCTCAGCTTAGGTTTAAATAATATTGAAATAGCGGATCAGTCTGAATTTGATGTTAAATTCATCGTGATCCTGTCTGATCTCCTTTTTATTCAATAATTCCGACTGAAGTTTAAGTTCAATCGATCTGAAACTGCTCGTTAAATCAGCCCTGAAACTCCACATACGGGTGTCAATATCCTTCCCGTCTTCCCTGTAAAATCCGGCCCTTAAATCAGCTTCAAGAAAGTGGTTTAAACGGACATTGAGATTAGCATCAACACTGTCAAAGTTCACTTCCCCACGCTCTGATTCCTGATATCGTGTAATAACATGGTTCCCGTTAAGGGTAAAAGAGAGAAAATCAGTCGGGTTTATCATAAAACGTCCCCTCAGCCTCCAGGCTTTGAAAGGGATAAGATCTGAGCTGTCATCTTCATATTCACCATCAACGTTGAACCAGCGCCATGTAAGCTCCACTCCGTAAAGAGTTCTCTTGGTCTCCTGCAAAGGACTTCCAGCAAACCGGGTAATAGAAGAACCAGCCTGATCATGTGTTACGCTTGAATTAAGATAATAAAAGGAAAGAAGCTGTCTTAAACTGTACCGAATGTTAACTGTTGTTGTGAGTGTGCCGTATTTTAAACTTCCTGAAGACTCATATTCATAATCAACGAATACAGTGGTGTTGTTGGGAAGGTCTCTCCTGCGAATTTCCGTTACACTTCCGGTAGTAATAAGGTTATAGTGAATGTAACGTGTTAAAATAACCCCGTCTTCATCCCTGACCACAACAGTATCGATAACAACATTTGGTTTTGTGAGAAAGCTCATCTTCCCGTCAGAGAGGACTATCTTTTCCTCGAAAATTTTCTGGGGACCTTCATCAGCGTCCCTGTCCGTTTTTCGATAAGAGATGAAGTATCCGGCTGTAAACAGTCCTCCCGGAACTTTTTTCTGATATGACAGAGCAAATTTTGGTTCATAGTACAGTTCGCTGAAGTTTATGTTGTCGGAAATATAGCTTGCCTCACAGCTCACCTCTGTCACAAGACTCTCATAGAGCTTGTGACGAAAGCCTATATCGCCGTAATTTCTTTTGGTTTTATATCTCTGGTTTTTAAAATAGTTGAAATTGTAGTTATAAATGGTCCTGAAGGTTTCGGAATGATCCACATAAAAATTTTCATGTACCTGTAACTGATCGGTTTCAATATATCCGGTACGCTTGTAATAGAAAACATTGGATATCCCGTGCGTTTTTTTGTAATCGATTATATTTGTAAAGTTCAGATCATGCTGAGTCAGCTTCTGCTTTACAGGAAACCTGTCATCAGTATTTTTATAGCGATATCTGAATTCACTTTCAAGAATGTCATTCATCGTATTTGAGACATCAAACTCAGCAACTTTTTCTTTGCGAAGTCTTTTATAGCTCAGCGAATCATGTTCTACCTTGCTGCTCTGCAACAGCAGCCTCATTGGAAAAAGTTCATGCTGGTAAAAAAAACGTCCGCCAATACTATCCGTGTCAACATCAATCCTCTCGTATAATTCCCTGTCAATAGTGGTCTGGAACATGCGGGAAAAAAGGATGAAATTGAACTTTTTTTCCTTCAAGATGCTGATATCCAGATCATGTTCATACAGAGTTTTGTTCTGATTTCCAACAACCCCCCCCCGGTTATTTTCCTGTCTTAACCCGAAAGAAGTGTCAAGGCGAAAATCTAAAAGATTAGGATGATACACTGAACCACGGCCCTCCAGTCTGATACGTTCTTCAAATGTGGTACGCTTCTGACTGAATTTAGGTTGATCAGCTTCATCTGTGCCCAGATATTTATATTGCTTTTCATCATCCTTATATTCTATTCTGAAATCCAAAGCTGCGTTGAGTTCCTGGAGGCTGAGCAGCCTTAGATCGTCAACCTCTTCCTTACCGTAATACTGTGCATGGCTGTAACTGCCCGGAAACAAAAAAGATTTCAGCATAAATATAAATAAAATCAAAAAAAAACAATAAAAATCTGTGAATGATTCATGCATACCATATTCTTATCGTAATTACTCAGGTCTTATAAGATACATGAAAACAGGTTTGTATTTTCATCAATACTGATGAACTCGGAAAAAGTCCTGAAAACCCCTGTAATGTCATTCCCGCCCCGGAAAACATCGGGATGAATTACAACGGGAATCCAGTATTATCAAATAGTTATGTATTGCCTGGATACCCGCTGCAGTTTGTCCCGACAAAGACGGGGCGGGTATGACAATTTGTTTAAGGGATCATCAACACTGTCTTCATGAATCTGTATTTTCCTGAATTATATCTTCTTGTATATCCTGTTCCTGTAAAATGTCATCCACTGCATCCTGGCTGCTGTTGTCTGAACCACGCATCATTTTATCCTGTGCATCCTGGCTGCTGTTGTCTGAATCTTGCATCATTTTATCCTGTGAAACATCTCCATTAATACCGGCTCCAGCTTCATCATCCCTTGAATCCTGCCCATCATCCATGGTCTCTTCCTGCTTCTCCCTCAGGAAAAACCTGTCACTTCCTCCATGCGGGTCATGACATTGCAGGCAGACAATCTCATCATCAGTCAGTTCCCTGTGAGCCTCTGTTTTTTCAAGCATCTTTTTTTCCGCACCTATGTAATGGCAGTCAAAACAGAGGAAATTTCCAATCTTCCTGAGAAGTGTTTTTACCTCGCTTTTGTGAACATCATGGCAGACAAGGCAGTCAATAGCAGCAGGCCCGTGGAGAAAAGGCCGTGTATCTTTTATGTGGCTATGGCATTTCAGACAAATATCCCTGGGAGGTATTACCATATTAGTTATGGATTCATGGCAAAAAGAGCATGATTCTTTGACATTTTCAGACGGATGGGAAAATTGAGTCGGGAGCAGTGCGTTTGCTGGTTTTTGAGCCTGACCAGCACTGCCAGCAGTAACAGGTTCTGTCTTTTTTTTGAGCGTATCATCAGGATGAGGAACACCATCAAAGAAAAAATTGAGCGCCCTGTAGCGTGCATATCTGTCGCAACCGGAAAAAAACAGATACATTCCAAGCAGAGCAAATAAAATGATCATTTTTCGAGATCGCTCCCAGCCCCTCATCAAACATCCCCTTCCCCCTTTTTGTGCCCAAACCCAAAGATATTAACCATTTTAAGTCCAAACTGGCTGGTTACGATAACCAGGTATTCGACCTCAAAATCAGGGGCAGCATATTTTTTAAAAAGAGAAACATTGTCATAATCAACTATCACCTGAGCAGGAAGATTCAGGTTCCCCGGCTCATTACCCAACTCCCCGAAAAAAAGAAGCAGGTTTCCTTCTGGGTCGAAAATCTGCACCACACTGTGCCAGGCATCCACACTGTAAACCCGGCCTTCACGATCCACAGCAACTCCCTTTGGTCTGGCAAACTGACCATAGCCATCACCTATTCCAGCGCCTAATTTCATCAGAGGCTCCCCTTCCTGGGTCAGTTTCTGAATTCGAAACCCCATGGTCTCCGAAACATAAAGATTGCCCTCAAGATCAACACTGATATTTGTCGGAGCCTCTAACTTAACCGGTCCATCCTTTTGGTTTCCTATTCTGTATAAAATTTTCCCGGTTTTTTTATCAAATACAACCACCTGATTGCCTGTCACATCAGTAACAAAAAGCCTGTCTCTGAACAGCGCTACCCCAGTGGGTTTTTTCAATTCTTTCTTTCCGTACATACCGGTAACTTTATTGTGCCTGTCTAAAACCACCACTGCAGCAAGAACCGGGTCAGTAACATATTTGGTTCCATCTGTATCAATGGCAATATTTATCGGTTTTTTGAATCTTATTGATCTTCCCCCCCCGATATTCTGGAATTTTTGTCCGGGAATATTCAAAATATTAATTCTGTTTTCAAATGTGTCGCAGACATAGATAACACCATCCTTGATTGCAACGCCATATGGTTTTTTTATCTCTTTATCCTTTTTCTTTTTCCTGCCGATAATAAAGTCAGCAAAAGAACTTTTTGGAGTGGCAAAATCTTTTTCCGAGGTAATGCTGGTAAGAAATTGAATACGGGGCGGATCAGGCTGAGGTGGAAAGAAGACATATGTGTCTGGTTTTTTGCGGGAGGGTGTGCTTGCACAGCCCCAAAGGATAAACATGGAAAATAATATCAGTGGTATGGCTTGAAAAAACCTCTTCATAAATTCTATCCTTGCATGCGCTGTCAAATATCCCGTTAGAATAAATCCGTCAGCTTTAATTAAAATCTTATTTTTATAATGTATCCAGCAGGAAAAGTCAAAGTTTTTAGTACAAAACGCCCCCTAACAATCAGTTTATGTCCCTATTGGGATTCGGAGGCTTTTGTCTTATACTTGAATTTCTTTTTTACTACTTCTTGTGACAAACCAGACAGATAGTGCTTCCTGCTTTTGCTTCCCTGAGAAGCATGGTTCCGGCAACCACATTATTGTTATGTACATCATGGCATGTGGAACACTGTACCCTTCCGCTGCCTGACGGACCATACAGTACAAGTCCTGAGGCCCGTACAGATGCCTCATCATTCAGCTCTGATGGAATCAGGCTTGTATTGTAGTCAATGGAAACAGGGTGTTCAGCAGCAAGAGTTGTACCGTCTCCTGTTCTTTTCAGTGGAGCCACCTCCTGTATAGGCAAACCTCCAGCTCCAAAATTTTCCAGCCCAAGGGTGCCGTCATGGCAGCTCAGGCAAAGAAGTGTCGGGCCATCAGGTATACCCCAGGTTGTGTTATAGGCAGTTCTCAGAGCACTGTCATAACCGTTTGCATCAGTTACCTCACGCCTCCACTGTACACCCATACCATCTTTTGCATTATGGGGAGTATGGCATACTGCACATACTTCGGTGGTGCCTGCCCACTGCTGCGCAGAAAAATCATGTTTTGATCCGAACATACCGCTCTGGGCATTTACATGATTAACCACTGCAGCAGACAAAACAAAGGACAGCAAACTTATTAATATCCCCTTCATTGAATGGTAATCACTCCCTCATTTAATAAGTGCTCTTCAAAAAAAACCCCCGACCCATCTGTAAATCTATGTGAGGAGTCAGGGGCATAGCTGATATAGAGTTAAAAAAACAGGTCTTACTTATTGTGACATGCCATGCAAAGTGCGCTTGCAGCATTGCTTGTGCGCAGCAGTTTTGTAATACCGGCTGAATTATGCACGTCATGGCAGGAACCGCACTGAATCCTTCCAGGGGCGCTGCCGTAAATATTAACACCAGCGGTTTCTGCTGATGTTATGTCGTTAAGTTCACCGCTTGTAACCAGGGCTGCATTGTAGTCAACAGATATCGGGTGGTTGCCGTCAAGAGTTGTTCCGTCACCAACCTGCTCGCCGGCACCGATAAAATTTGTTCCACTGGTAGTTCCGCCAAAGTTATCAAGGGCCACAGTACCGTCATGGCAGCTCAGGCAAAGAAGAGATGGCCCGTCAGGCGTACCCCATGTTGTGCCAAATGCGGTCTGCAGGTTGTTTACATAGGTTGAATTATCAGTAAGAGTATGGTTCCACAGTACCGGCTTTCCTGCCATTGCGTTATGCGGTGTATGACATGTTATACATATCTCACCGGAAGTGTTCCATGTTTCTGTTGAAAAATCATGTGCAGACCCTGAAATTCCCTGTGCAGCTGCCTGGCCAACCATGATAAGACCTGTTGCCAAAGCTAAAATAATTATTAATGTTTTCTTCATTGTTCTGTCCTCCGTTTTTGTTGGTTTAAAAAAGTTTTTCTGTTTCTACTAAAAATCTTATTGACTGAACAAACTAGTTTAAGTGGCGCCATTCACCCCCTTTCCCTTTTTCTGTTTGTCTATATATGTAAATAGTAAAATTATCTATACCCAAATGTGATATACTGTCTGGTGTTTGAGCTGTTTTCATTATTAATCCTTGGCCTCTTTTTTCAAATTGTCCCTCTGTATCAATAGTATGATATATAAAACAGTGTTTATCAAGAGAAAAAATAAAAAATATTAAAAAAATTTTTATATATCAAGACACGTGATATATAAACTTCCATTGCTCAAGGAAAAACAATTAGTTGGAAATTTCAGTTGTTTTTTCAACACACCTGAAAACCTATGTTATGTACATGGTTGTCCAAAAACAAGATTGCCGCGCTTCGCTCGCAACGACAACACAAAGCAAAATCAAGCGCTTCTTGTCATTGCGGGGAACCATGACGACGAAACAATCTCAACATTAAAACACATGCAAAGACAATGTGATAATGCCATATTTTGGACACTGATGATTTATTTATGTA
>JAJRXD010000130.1 GCA_024276465.1 Deltaproteobacteria bacterium | reverse complement strand
GGCAGTCCCTGGTGTAAAGCCGGAATGGAAACAAAAACTGGAAAAGCTGAAAACAGCTACCCTTGAGGATTTTATAAGGATACAGACCGCAAGTTTACAGAATGATACAACAGATTGCTGTTAAGGCAAAAAAAGTGTGCACCCCCTTTTACTTTTCTCATTATCACCTGTCAACGCCGGCCCTGAAAAGGCCAAGCACCTGAGTCTTGAAGACAACCAGTCCGTTAGCCTTATCCACAGTGTCTGCTTCGATAGTGTCCCAGTCATTTGTAATATGATTATAGATGCAGGCCCGTAAATTCTTATTGCCCGCCTTTTTTACGCTATAAGGTATGGTTATGGAGACATCACGGTTAAAGAAGTTTCGGTACGGTCCGAAATGAACAGCCGGTCCAACCGGCCTCGTTGCCTTCATCGGGTTAGGATTAAGTTGATGGGCAATAATGATGGTTGTGTCCTCCCAGAGACAATCGTTTGTTTCGTTGGGGTCACCAGGAGCAATGGCAGTTTCCCATGTAAAACCCTCAGGCCTGTCAGGATAAGGATCAGGTGGAATTTCAATCTTGGCCCCTCTTATTAAACTTGAGGGGTTTGTTACTTCTACAGTACCTCCGTCAAGTTTTGTTACCAGCTTGGAGGTCATGTCATTTAATAAAACATTCTTTGGATAAAGTCCGAATTTTTCAAGAGTGCCCCTCAGCACAACATAATAGCTTGCAGCAAACTCATCAGTAAAGTTGGAAAAAGCAGGGGGTATGCTTATTTTGGCCACAGCCGATCCGCTGCTGCAGTCAACTTCACTACCTGCGGCATCCTCGCAATAGGTAAGATCAAAATTTCCAGTCTGTAAGCCCTCTTTTGATATTAGGGGTATTCCATTAATTTCTCTCATATCTATAAGATTTTCCACTGAATCGTAGTACGAGTGACAATAGGGAGCAATGATTTTATCATAGCCCTCTTCCTTTGCTTTTTGAATAGCCTGACGCATGGTAAGTACACCATCAACCAGCCTGTCCTCCCTCACCAGCGCATAGGCATAAAAGTTGTCTTCTACTAAGTCGCTCTCCACGCCTCCTTTAGTAAAAACCAGTTTGTAGCGGTTTCCGTATGCAGCTTTGATAGCCTTTTTCCAGGAAAGAAAATTAAGATAACGGTTCTCAGGCCCAACCTCCTTAAACCATTCACGCTGTGTCTTCATTGTGCCGGATCCAGTCTGTGATCCCCAGCTGGTGCCGCGCGTTGTGTAAATAATTGCAATACGGCTCCCTTCAGGGTATGCCTCAATAAATCTTTTAATGTTCATCACGTTCATGGTTTCAAACTCAGGAGTTCTTCCCACCTGACGGGTCTGGTTAAACTCAAATTCATCCAGTTTTCCGATTTCACAGAGACGTTCCATTATGTAATTTTTTCCCATGATATCGTTAGCATAGTTGTTGTTATCAGTTGTTTCTCTTGCAATTACCATTTTAGTAAAGCCTTCATTGGCAAATTCTTCTGCAATTTCGACCCGGGATTTTGTTATCCCGGGAACTGCGGTGTACATTCCAAAGCGAACGTCAACCCTATCTCCAAAAGATTCTTCAAGCATAGACATGGTACGTTCTAATATATCCCTTGCATAGACTGATTCAAGACATGCTTCAGGTTTCTCAGCCGGACCTCCTAAGATAGTCGCATATCTTTTAAAAACCAATGCCGCTCCCTCAAAAATATCACCAGCACCATTGGGGAAAGGTTTTTCAAATGAACCAATCTTGTACCATCCGGCAACAGTATCCTCTCCTGTCCTCGGATCCGGCGGGTACAGGAGACCCCCTGTTCTCATATCCGGTTCTTCAATGGCAGCAATGACAGGTATGTCAGAAGGAATTAAATCCTTCGTCAGAGACGGAATGTCCGGATGAATGCTTACATAGATGTCGTCGATTAATTGATACAGGCCGGAATTATCATAAATGTTTTCAGCCCCGGGCCAGGCACACGTGAGCCCCCACGGTAGCAGCCCGATGTGTGTCTCATATGGAAACTCACCCATATGCCCAAATTTACAAGGCTGCCCGGGGTATCGGGTCCTGTCACCGATACGCGCATCCTGGTGACTTTGCCATGCATATTCAAGGCAATCACCGTCAGGAGCTCCCCAGCTTAGAATCAATACGGCTATTTTGTCCTTAATAGGTGTTGCTTGGACACTATCAGTAAAACTGAAAATTAAAATAATAATAGCAGTAAAATAATAAAAATTTTTTAGTTCCATTGAAAAAATCCTTTCATAAGGGAACCTTTAAATTTACCGTAACGTGCCTGAAAAGTACAGACTCTGCAGGCGGGGATGAATCAGCATAATTCTAAAAAAGTGATGCTCACCGCAGCAAGTTGCGTTGAGCATCACTTAACTGCAGTGAGAATTCCAAGGTTTCTAAATTTACCGCTTATTTCTGTTAATGGGTCATGTTTAATTTTCTTGAACCCGGCATCTTTCAGCCATTGGGTCATTTCACCACGAGAACGCGCATTGCCTCCTTCTGTCTCGAGAAGCAGTGCAAGGGAAAAAAGCACAGGGAATATCGGTCCTGTCCTGTCATCGTTAATAATTGATTCTTTTATTATTACTGTCCCTCCCGGGGGCAGATAATCAAAAGCCTTCCTTATAATCTTTATGCAATTTCTTTCATTGTACCCATCGAGTACTCCTGAAATGAGTATAATATCAGCCCCTTCAGGGAATCTGTCTTTTAAAATATTGCCCGGGTGGGTTTTAACCCTGTCCGATAACCCGTGCATTAAAATCATATCCTGGGCAATTTTGCAGGTCGGGGGAAAATCAAAAACAATTGCCTTAAGTCCCCTGTTCTTTTTTGCTGCCATGATTGAAAAAACCCCTGTTCCCCCTCCCAGATCAAGAAGCATGCTGTGTTTTGAAAAATCAAAACTCTTTATAATTTCCTGTGCTGGTTTAACACTGTAATTGTGCTGAGCCATCATTGCACGCCGTGCTGTTTCAGGTTTAGTGGAGATATTATCTATGATATCTCCCGTTGGGCCAAAAACAGGCTGATATTTGTCTTTCCGAATAACATCCTCCAGGCTGCCCCACTTGTCATAGAGCATTCCGTTGTATGCTGTCATAAGATCTCCAATGTATTCAGGATTTCCTTTCAAGAGGTATTTCATGGAGAGCATAGTATTAGAATATTTCCCCTTCCTTAATCGAAGCAAACCCAAAGCGACTGCCCCGTTAAGAAGCCTTTTTAGTGATCTGATGGGAAGGCAGCATTTCTTAGCAGTTTCTTCTGCTGTTAGCTGTTTTTTATCAAGGATGTTGAATATATCAAACTCTACAGCAGTGAAGAGGATCTTTGAAAGCTGGAAACCAGTGGCTATCTCCATTATCCGATCAGAAGAAGTATTGGTGGATATTTTTTTTGCAACCATATTGAGAATATATGTCACCTGTACAGAGAAAATGTCAAGACAAAATTAATTTGACAATAAGTTCAGTTTTGTGTATCCTGTTCCCTTGATTAATTTAATCGAAAATCCAGTAACTTTTTGAATCATTAGCCCATGGGTTTTTTTATTAAATCCACGGGTTTTTTTTATCTAACAATTAGACACTATGCCAAAAACAAGAAGGAGAAAATGTAACACGCCAGGAACATCAAAAAACCCGCAAATTGCTTATATGGGCCATGTGGTCCGAAAAACCATAATACTTAGCAAAATATAATTAACAGGGAACATCAAAATATCTATCTTTACCGGTCCCCGACCTTGTCGGGAAATCCGGAAGCAGCCATGACGCTGAATCGCGCGGGAGTTCAGCCCGGCAGAGTCGGGATGAAAATGACGGTTTTGAGCCATGGAAGATATTTTTTAAGTTACCCTGTTATTTTTAGAAAGAAGACCATACCAATGAATTTTGAACACTTTAATTTAGATCCGAAAATCAACGCAGGCGTTCAGGACATGGGCTTTACAGTCCCAACGCCTATCCAGCAGCAGGCTATCCCCCCAATCATGGAAGGCAGAGATGTCATGGGCCTGGCCCAGACAGGAACCGGCAAAACAGCAGCTTTCGTACTGCCGATTTTGCAGCGCCTTATCCATGGCCCCCGCAGACGCGTGCGGGCTTTGATTATTGCCCCGACACGCGAGCTGACTGAGCAGACCCATAAAGCTATCAACCAGTTAGGACGCAAGACAGGGTTGCACAGTATCAGTGTGTATGGTGGCGTGAGCATTCAGCCCCAGATCAGCAAATTACACAAAGGCATTGAAATGGTTTGCGCATGTCCGGGCCGCCTGCTGGACCATATCAGCCGGGGCACAATCGATATATCATCCATTGAGGTCCTGGTACTGGATGAAGCTGACCAGATGTTTGACATGGGATTTCTGCCGGATATCAAAAAAATCATAAAACATCTGCCCTCTGATCTACAGACGCTTCTGTTTTCAGCGACGATGCCTGATGCCATCAGGGGCCTGGCAAACAAAATCCTGAGGGATCCGGTTAAGGTTCAGGTTGGGCATACAGCGCCGGCCTCCACGGTTTCGCACACATTCTATCCTGTTGAAGGCCATCTTAAAAAATCGCTTTTGGAAACAATTCTGGATACTACCAAAACAGGCCCGGTGCTGGTTTTTACCCGCACTAAGCTTCGTTCCAAGCGTGTTGCTCAGCAGCTTGACAAATCAGGATATGGTGCCACTGCGCTGCACGGAAATCTTTCACAAAATCAGCGCCAGCAGGCCCTGGACGGATTTCGCAAGGGACGCTATAAAATTCTGGTTGCAACAGATGTGGCGGCCCGGGGAATTGATGTGCGCGGAGTTTCCCATGTAATTAATTATGATGTTCCGGACACTGCCGATGCCTATACCCATCGCATCGGCCGCACCGGGCGGGCCTGTAAAACCGGAGATGCATTTACGTTTGTAACCGGCGCAGACAGGGGGCCCTCTTACTCCATCAGAAAAATCCTGGGCAAAAAGCTGAAAATCTGCAAACTGAAAGGTTTTGATGTGGTCGCAGAATCTGGTGACAATCCGTCTGATACTGGACATAACGCGCAGCAGAAAGACTCTGTTGGCAGAAGCTCCCAGGCGGCCAGGCGCGGTTGGCGTCCCAGGTCAAAACGCAAGCCCTCGCGCAGGCCACAGCGCCAGGCAATGGCCGGCTAACCGGGCTGTTTTGAACAGCCTGATTTAAACGAACACTGGAAGGAGAAATTCATGGGAAAAATTATTGTTGTATACCACAGCCAGCAGTTTGGAAACACAAGGGAAATTGCGGAAGCTCTTGCAGAAGGTGCACGTGAGTCTGACGGTGAAGTAGAGCTCATTAACACAAATGAAAGACGTGTGAGGCTGGAAGATCTGCTAAGTGCAAGCGCTGTAGCAATTGGCACCCCGGACTATTATGGATATCCTGCCGGCACGATCAAGACACTGTTTGATGATATGTATCTGTGGGATAAGGCAGGGGAACCGGTAAAGGGCAAGCCTGCTGCGCTGTTTTATTCGCACGGTGGTGGTGGTACTGTCAGGAAGGTTCTTGAAAAGTTTGCTGCCCGTTTTTTTGAGCAGGTGGGTAAGACTGTTGAGCGCGGGCCGCAAGGAGGACAGGATGCTAAAAAAAAGTGCCTGGCCCTGGGAAAAGAGCTGGCAAAAAAGTAATACCAGCATATCACAATGTGCAAATTATCAGTTGACGATTTCTGTCCAAATCTGCGATTACGACAGCAACAGGCAAGGCTAAGACCGTTGGCCGGGTCCGACCCGTGACTTCTGGTCTCGATTTCCCTTTTCTTCTCTTCCGGTTATTGTACTTCTGTGCTGTTCGACCAGCGACCAGTTGCATTGATTTTGAAATTGTGGACCACCATCATCAGCTACCAGCAGATAAACATGATTGGATGTTACAGTGTAATTCAATATCACCAGACCATATCGTTTCTTAGCATCCAATAACCACTTAAGCCAACGGTTCCGGTCTCTTGCAAATTTGAGCAGAAAATCTCTTTTATGGCATCGATGAGTTATATGCCATATATGTCCGGGAATGTAATGCTGTTTTGCTCTTGCCATAGTTCTTTTTGTAATATTCGTGGTTTTGACCCTGAAAACGCCATTATTGGAGCAATATTAGCCCATTTTAAACCATAATTACAAGTGATTACAACTGCTTGTCTTGGCCCGACCCCGTACCTACGTTGATGAGTACAAGCGACTGGGTACTGTATCTATACTCGCTGCCCTTGATTTACATTCCGGCAAAATTATTGCGCAGGTACACGATCGGCATCGCAGCAGAGAGTTTATTGAATTACTCAAGGAGCTTGACACCTGTTACCCTGAAGATGCCACTATTCGTATTGTCCTGGATAATCATTCGGCACATGTTTCAAAGGAAACCATGAAGTATCTTGCATCCAGGCCCGGGCGGTTTGTGTATGTGCATACTCCAAAACATGGTTCGTGGTTAAATTTAATTGAATCTGTGTTTTCAAAAATGGCCCGCTCCTTTTTACGGCACATTCGAGTTTCCAGTAAAAATGAACTTAAGGAACGTATCCTCAAGGGGATCGAAGAGATCAACTCAACGCCTGTTGTGTACCGATGGAAAAAATTTGACCTCGAAATCGCTTAATTGTAAATATTTTAATGAATCGAAATAGTAGTATGCCTGCCAGACCTTGTTGCCACTGTCATCTGTCATGGCTATGGGTGTTCCAAGATGATCGTTGTGATAGTAATAGACATTGCCTTGAGAATCCACCTTTGCAATTCTCTCTGATCCTGCATAGACATAGTTTGCGATAAGGTTTCCGGAATCACCAGTTTCTGATATGAGGTTGCCCTGCAAATCATAATGAAAAACTGTTATCACACCATCTGCGTTCTTTTTAACACGCTGGCTTTTTGCGTTATAAACAAACTTTGTAAGCACTCCCATGTCTACAGTTACAAGGCGGCCAGCCTGATTATATGTAAATGTCCTTATCCCGTCTGATATGATGTTTCCCTGCCCGTCATATGAATAGGTTAAATCCTGTCTACCTGTGATACTGTCTATCCTGTCTGAACCTGTAACATATGAATATGTGTCTGATCCTGCATAAACTTCAGGCTTTGGCAATGTGTCACCTGTATCCTGTTTTACTGCAACGATATTGCCGTTGTAATCATAAGTGTACTTTCTGTTTATTAACGGATCTGTCTGGTTGTCAACCTGGATACGGGTTATCCGGTATCTAATCAACTTATTTTGAATTATATCGTTTACAAACAAATGGTATCCCAACAACAAGAGCAATCGCAAAAGTAATAATAGCAATCTTTAAGGATGCGATTAAAAAAAAGGGATCTAAATGTCCAACAACAAAAATACCAATGATGTGAAAAAAAACTAATGAAATTATTCCAGACACAAAACAAGCAAGAGTATAATTTCTAATTATCTTATGAAGAATACATGATACAACAATGCTTAAAACACATAATATAATAACCGGGAATTGGATCTTTTCCATTTCAGTTCTCTTGTGAAATTTATATTTTAGTTTTTAAATTGGGCATTGGGTCGGACCAAGCTAACCTATTGAATTAATATTGTTTTCATCCCAAAAATACATATTTTCAGCGCTTACAGAGCCCTTTTTATGGGCAAAATGAGGGCTGTAAGAAACTTGCATTTCCCTGAGTATGTATTT
>JAJRXD010000129.1 GCA_024276465.1 Deltaproteobacteria bacterium | reverse complement strand
TCCGTATAGGAATTATCAGCAAAAGCCTGACAGCAGATTTTGGTATATTTAAAACACCACCCCCGCCATCTCCTCCGCAACCAGTAAGCACAACAACTGTCATTCCAGCCACAACTACAACTGTTAACAATACTATTGACGACAGCACAACCACAATCACTACGACCACTCCTCCTTCTGGTGGAAGCAGTGGCGGAGGATCAGGAGGAAGTACTGCCGGAGGCGGCATAAACAATACAACAACAGTTCCACACAATTGTCTGGATAATGACAATGACAGTTACAATATTGAAGGCGGGATCTGTGGACAAATCGACTGTGATGATACTGATAATTCTGTTTATCCCGGTGCTGAAGAGGTATGTGATGACAGCTATGACAATGATTGTGATGGGCTGATTGACTGTAAAGACCCTTATTGCTCTGCTGATTCGTCCTGCCCTGAGGTTTGTGATAATGGTGCAGATGACGACGGTGACGGGGAGATTGATTGTTCTGACTCTGAATGTTCCGGCGATCCGGTATGTACTTATTCCATTACAGGCAACATAAGTGGTGACACTCAGCAGGGCGTGACAGTATCACTCTCTGGAAACGGATCTGACAATACCACAACCGGAATTGACGGCGACTACAATTTTACCCATATTCCTAACGGTTCCTACACTCTTACTCCAAGCCTTTCCGGCTATACCTTTTTACCTGCCAGCATACTGGTAATAATAACTGATGGGGATGAGACAGATATAAATTTTATTGCTGTGAAAAACAGCTCCGGAGTCCCTGATACCGGACAGACAGAATCATACACCTCATCGTTTGGCGAGGACTCTGATTACTCCATTAACCCCCAGTCTTACACTAAGCTTGATGTTTCGGGCAACAGACTTCCTGACAATTCAACTGAATGGACCATGGTGCGGGACAATGTCACCAGCCTCATATGGGAGGTTAAGGCTGATAATGACAGCATTCATGACATGGATGACAGATATAACTGGCACAATGCCCGTGATCTGTTTATTGATAATCTGAATTCTGATGGCTTTGGCGGTTTTGACGACTGGCGACTGCCCACTGTAAAGGAACTTTCATATATCCGTGACTGGGACAGGTATAACCCATCAATCGATACAGCATATTTTCCTGACACTCAGGGGTTCCATTACTGGTCTTCTACTACCAATGATAACAATACTCTCGAGGCATGGGTTGTCCTTTTCCAGGATGGTTTTGCAGACTTACGCGACAAGACAAATTACAGCTGCAATGTACGCGCTGTGAGGGGTGGACAGCCCGAACCTCCTGAGCACTTTGTTGACAATGAAGACGGCACAGTAACCGATACCTATACAGGTCTCATGTGGCAACAGGCAACAGATCCAGACACATATACCTGGGAGCAGGCAATAAGCTACTGCGAAGAGCTTATCCTGGCAGAACATTATGACTGGCGACTGCCCAATGTAAATGAGCTGCAATCTCTCGTGGATTACAGCTTTTACAATCCTGCTATTGAAACATCATATTTTTCTGATACACAGGCGACATTTTACTGGTCATCTACTACCTACGCCATGATTGAGACGGTTGCCTGGAATGTTAATTTTCTGAATGGCTCCACGTTTTACATCCCCAAGTCCGATCCCTATGCATATTATGTGCGTGCAGTACGTGGCGGACTGTGATAAAAATCAAGAAAGTGGTTACCGGGTG
The DNA here is from genome assembly GCA_024276465.1 of Deltaproteobacteria bacterium. Taxonomy (GTDB): domain Bacteria; phylum Desulfobacterota; class WTBG01; order CAIYCZ01; family CAIRTM01; genus JAJRXD01. The sequence goes on along the minus strand of JAJRXD010000129.1, from coordinate 20,657 downwards.
TGTTGAAAAAGTCATTTCAACAGTCCTTTACTCCTTCCGGTTTTTGATTTCCTGCCATAACTCCTGAAATGTTACTTCAGGCACAGTTACATATTTTATGGTTATCTTTTGGTTGACACAGAAAAGATATTTTTCTATGATTTTATCATCAAAAAACAGGTTACTGTCAATAAGCCTCCGGGACAAAACAGGAATTAAATTTTGCAAGGGTATATTCAACTTAAACAAACCAATGAAAGGATCTTTTATGAAACGTTTACTTCGACTTGGAATGTCAATATGTGTCATTTGTCTGTCTGTTGTCATCTCAAGTGCTCATTTGAATGCCAAATCAGACAAACCAAAGCTTCAGGATGGCCTTTATGCTGTTATCAATACAGATAAGGGCGATATCATTATAAAACTTTTTTACAAGAAAGTTCCTCTGACTGTCACAAATTTTGTCGGTCTGGCAGAGGGCACAAAGGATTCCAGCAAGCCCAGGGGAACTCCTTTTTATGATGGATTAAAATTTCACAGAGTTATTAAGAATTTCATGATTCAAGGTGGGGATCCTACTGGAACCGGAAGAGGCGGTCCTGGATACAAGTTTCCTGATGAATTTGATTCCACTCTGAAGCATGACAGCCCTGGCACACTGTCCATGGCCAATTCCGGCCCAAACACCAATGGCAGCCAATTCTTCATTACCCACAAAGCAACACCCTGGCTGAACAATAAGCACAGCGTTTTTGGAAAAGTTGTTACCGGGCAGGACGTGGTCAATAAAATTGAAAAAGATGATATTATGAAGACCATCAGGATTTTAAGGATTGGCAAAGATGCTGAAAAATTTAAGGCAGATCAGCAGTCTTTTGAAAACCTTGAGGATCTAATCAACAAAAAAATTATAAAAAAACAGAAGGAAGGGGACAAAAAACAAACTGAGATCATTAAAAAGAAATGGCCGAATGCCATTAAAACCTCATCCGGCCTTATGTACGTGATTACAAAAAAAGGTGAGGGCCCAACACCCAAAAAAGGACAAAAAGTAAAAGCCCATTATACTGGAACCCTGCTAAGCGGTAAAAAGTTTGACAGCTCACGTGATAGAGGCATGCCTTTTGAATTCCCTGTTGGCACAGGAAGGGTCATTCGCGGTTGGGATGAAGCCTTCCTGGATATGAAAAAGGGTGAGAAAAGAACTCTTATTATCCCCTATTTCCTGGCTTATGGAGAAAGGGGCTCACCCCCTGCTATTCCACCAAAAGCAACTTTGGTGTTTGATGTTGAACTTATTGATTTTAAATAGTGCCTGAACGAAAAGTCCTGATTCTATGCTGTAGGAGCGCCTTCAGGCGCGAAAAACCTCAACTGATATCGCGCCTGAAGGCGCTCCTACAGAAAATTATTTTTCGGGTTCCACCCTGAATCCGGGTTTTCGGTCAGACACTAAATAGTAAAAATCCGGGTCCAGAGGACCAGGCATTGATAAGCCCTGGAAGGGTGTGCTTTTTGTTTTTCAAATCCCATGCAACGCAGTCCCGATATTTATCGGGATTTTCTTTGGCCGACAAAGAAAATAAACGTCAGGTCCCCTGCTTGTTCACCTTTTCCATTGTGTTAATAAAAATCTCCATTATCTTCGTCCCTGCATCCTTCCCGGCAAAACAACTGTAATGCTTTTTAAACTCCTTAACAGGTATTACAACTTTTGCCATGGAACGGTGCCCGCCTCCTCTTCCAACGGTTCCAAAGGCACGACTCACAAGTTCACCTGCATGCTTAACATATCCAACATTTCTTACACAGCATACATAATTTTCATTAAAAATGCCTGTTACAAAACTCCACTCGGATTCGCCTATCTGAAGGCAAAAGTCAGCAAGCCTGGGTATAATATCCTCCCTGTGAACTCTTCCTAAAAAACTGAACAGAGCGTTTTCAATAATCTTTATATTTTTCAGAGCTTTAATAAAACCGTTTATTTCACTGTATTCCAAAGTTGCATGCTCAATGTGACGGAGCATATTCCGGTTTGCAATGGGGTAGAGGCTTGTAAAAACTTCAATATCCGCAAGGGATATATCCCTTTCAAGAAACATTGTGTCAGTCTTGATACCATATACAAGCGCTGTTGCAAGCCGCTGGGTAATTTTACAGTTCTGGTCTATAAGATACTGGCCAAGGATGGTTGAGGCCGCCCCGTAATGGGTACGGACATCAGAGTATTGCGCATGGTATTTTTCATTGCAGGGATGGTGATCTATAACTATATCTGCTCTTATATCAAGGCCCTTAAAATAAGGGGGCTGAACATCAACCATGGCAATGGTTGAAAAGGTATGCAGGATGCCGGGATCAACTTTTACAACAGGTATATCAAGAAGCCTTACCATGTTTATGTTTTCACTCCTGGAAACCTCTCCGAAAGACCCTATGGGTGCTGTCTGTTTGTTGCGTCCTAAAAGGACTCTGAGTGCAAGCCCGCTTGCAAGTGCATCCGGGTCAGGGTCATCCTGCAGCATAATGAGAACATTTTCAGAAGCACAGCTGATTTTATTTAATTTTTCAATCTTTTTTCTGTTTTCAATTTTTCTCTGGATTAATGACAGTTTCTGAGTTACAAGCATCTCAACAGACATGGGGAAAATATTGTCATGCTCCTCAATATCCATCATTTCCGACCTGTTATGCACCATCACGATGACAGGTATGTTTTTGTAGCAGGAAAGCACAGCATCAAGGCTTTTTTCCGTTTTTCAGCATCACTCAAACAAAGCATGATACAGTCGTCATCCCGCAGGTTCAGCTCCCTGAACAACACCTTTTTTACAAGGTCATTCCGCAACAGTAATCCAAAACCTGCCTCAGCAGCCTGCTGTTTAACAGGGTTTTCATCATTTGTAATTAAAATAACATTCTGAACTCCCTTCAGGTACTCCTTGAGAAAGGGCAGGAAAAAGGGGGGGTCAAGCAGAACAAATGTTCTCATGCCTGTTTTTTCTTGTGTATGCGTATTTGAGGACGATATGAACGAACGCTTCTTACTGCCTTTCCACCACTGAATATCCTGACAGTGCCTGTTGATTCTGAAACAGTAATAGCGACAGCATTAGTGTTAAGCGAGATGGCGGCGGCTGCTGCATGACGAGCCCCCAGACCTTTAATAGGATTTGTTTTACCAGCTCCGGCATGCAGAAACCTGCCTGCTGACATTACCACTCCATCGTCTCTTATTACAAAAGCACCGTCTATCAGTGTAAGTTCTTTTATGCTTTCCTGGACTTTCGGATCAAAAATATTTCTTTCAGCCTCCTGGTAACCACGGAACGGGTCAAAAATCAGGGGTTTGGACAATTCAAGAACCTTTCCGGTATCTCCAACAACAAAAATTGTCCCCACTGCAGCGCCTTCTCTGCCCTCCTGCCCTATTTCCATGGCAAGATTTACCATAAGAAAAAGCAGATCAACAGGAATATTTTTGCCTATCCTTTTTAAATCGTGGGGTGATATAGGACCATAGTGCTCTTCTATCCTGACAACCCGCAGTGTGTCAAGTGCTTTCCTGCCTGCAAGGCTGTACATGCAAAGCACCCTCTCTCCCTTTTTAACTTTTCCTGATTCAACTACTGATCGAAGTATATAATCAAGCCTGTCACTCCTTGCAACTCCTGTAAAATCGCACAGGAATGTTTCAACAGTTATACTTTCAGAAAGTTTCTTCCCGGCCAGCGCTATAATAAACTGGTGTTTCGCGTAAAACGGAAGTATTGCTTTCCAGAGGGTCAGGCTTTCACACACCACAATAATTTTCTTTATTTTCAGCTTATCCGCAATCTGTGTGGCTTCTTCTATTAAAACCTGAGTTTCCCTGTCATGTTTCGATCGTGCCATGGATTTTTACTCGTTATGTTTAAGTAAATGTTTTAACCCGCAACTCGCAACAAATCAACGCAATTGCCTCTGTGCCTTTATGTCTCTCTGTCCCTCTGTGCCTTTATGCCTCTGTCCCTCTGTGCCTTTATGCCTTTGTCCCTCTGCCTGTGCTCATTTCCTTATTTTTGTTAAGAACATCAAAATGTTTTTTTTCTCAGCTTCAAGGGACTTTTCAAGGTCATCTCCCGCGTTTTCAATCAATACGTCAATCAGATCTTCAACATCCGCGTTAAGACTGCAGCTAATCTTTCCCGTACTTACCAGTTCAGGGATTATCCTGGCTGCCCTCTCAAGGAACTTTATGCTTTTTGAGGCAAATTCAGGATTGTTCAGAATAATCCTTCGAACCTCATCAGCATGTTTGTAGTAGAGTCCTACCCAGCGTCTGCCATCAGGATTATTCTTAAGTACATTGTCACGAAGGGAGTAAAAAGATTGCAGTCTTAACCCATTTGCAAAATCTTTTAACGGACATCTTAAATCAGGTCTTAGAGAAAAATTCAGCCTGGTCTCCTGTCCATCTCCAATCTCCACTTCCCTTTTGATGTCTATCATACCCTTTTTATAGGCAGTAACAATATAGCTGCCTTCTGCAGCAGACAAAGGAAGCAGATAATAGCCACCCCCGGATGAAACTGTCATGTTGGAATCAGATTCCATGCTGTCTCCGGTTATTGCTGTAATGGTAGCATTGTCAATACGCGTTCCTGTATATGCATCACGCACTTCACCAACAAGGTATCCGAAATTGCTCCCTGTCGTTATTACTTTAAAAGAAGGAATCGTGGTGCATTCACCTACAACTATTTCATAATTCCAGATGCCGCTTTGTGCTCTTTGAATGGTTATATCCCTTGAATACCCGGTATTAATTCTCCAGGGAGAGCCCTTGGGCCGGGCCCCGCTTTCATCTGTAATATCTAATGTGAATTCGCATAAATTCTGCAAACCCTTAAAATTATTATTGGGATTCTTTACAGAAGCATCTACTCTGGCTGATGTTCCTGAAATTTCAAACAAATCATCCCCTACAACTACTTCCACACTTCCTCCAGGAAGTTCTGTGGTAACAACAACATCCCAGCGACCGGTAAGCCCCCCTTCAGTTACTTCATTTGAAGTAACAATATTTAATTGAGCACTTAAGGATATGTCACTTAATACATCAACATCAAAATCTTCAGGCAGGGCACGCGCAATACGGAAGCCTGTTTCATTGAAAATTTCGACCTTTGTTTTGTTTTTGGTAAAGTTCGTGTTTTTACCCAGAATATCAACTCTCAACCTTTCCCCCGGGGGGCCCTGACTTGGGACAATACTTAAGATGCTTGGTGTACCGGATGTGAAGGAAATATTAAGTGTCTGTCTCTCAAGCCTGTTATTAATCACATTATTAAACGGTGGGGTACCCCTGACTTTCTGCAGAATATTCAGCGAAAAAGGTTTGCTGATTTTATTGCCATACAGGTCCTCTACAGTAACCATCAAAGGAACAGGTCCAACAGCCAAAGGAACGTCAGAAAGGAAAAAAGTGAATATGCCTCTGTCTATCCCAACCAGGGTGATGTCATCTGTCATGCCAAAGGCATATGTAAATTTTCCGTCTGCTGCGACCTTGTCCTCAAAGATTCCATCATCTAACATGGGCTCCTGTTTAATATCCACCATATCAGAACTGGTTTCCGATTTAAAACCGATCATGTTCAGAGGGCTTAAATCGATTGTTACTGAAGATATGCGGCTTAATACATTCTGGCTTTCTGATTCAGAGGTTATTGTCGCGGAAACAGTCGTGGGATTGCCGTTGTTTTCAATGGACGACAGGCTCAGGGACACATCAATCTTAAGCTCAGGCTCCCTGCTTTCTTCCGTGCTCTCCCCAATACAATACAGATACCCGTCATTGGAACCCGCATAGAGTTTCATGTTCGGCCCTATGGCAGGGGATGACCGGATCATCCCATAAAAATCGGATTTCCATTTCAATGATCCGTCCTGGTAAAGAGCATAAATATGCCCGTCATCTGATCCAAAGTATATGTCCCCGTTTCCATCAACTGCAGGAGATGACTTTACACGTCCCATCGTAGAGAATGTCCACTTTGGCTCGCCTTTTTCGCTGAAAGCATACAGCCTGCCGTCATCTGAACCAGCATAAATAATAATATCGCCATCAACCTGATCAACAGCAGGAGAAGATCCTATGCTGCCCCCTGTCTTTCTTCTCCAGACAAGTTCCCCCTCTTTAAAACTATTCTCTGAATTAGATGAAATATTTTCATTAAATGCATACAGGTACCCGTTGTCAGCACCCACATATACCCTGCCGTTAAAGACCGCAGGAGATGAGTTGACTTCAGCATTAATGTGATAGCTCCACTTTATCATTGAACTTGCATTGTCATCCCCGCCAGCACTTGAGTTTAATGCATAAAAATAATTTCCTGCACCGAAAAAGACTGTATTGCCTGAAAACGCCGGGGATGATTTTACATTGTCAAAAGCAAGAAAAGACCATTGAATAACATCAGATTTCAAAATTTTCTTACTCTTGCTTTCTATCCCTGTCATGTCAGGATTTAAATTGATGGCAATCAGAGATCTGTCATCAGTGCCCACATAGGCGATCCCCCCGTTAATAACAGGAGATGATGAAATATTTATGTCGAATTCACTCTTCCATTGAATTTCTCCCCCTGAATCAAAGTAGTACACATAACCATCTTCTGTTATGACCAGAACATTTCCCTGGGAATCCACTGCAGGAGAAGACTGTACAGGACCCGAAAGTTTATCTATCCAGCCGGTTGTTCCCTCAGGATTAATAACACCAACATATCCCCCCTCTGTTGTGATATACACAGTGCCATCGGATGTAACAGCCGGAGATGCGCTTATGGGGCTCTTATCATCATTCACCCTCCAGCGCCACTTCATCTCAATCTCTTTCGGTGGTCCTGAAGCATCTGTCTTTCCAGTATGTTCAGGGTTGCCACGAAAGGTCAGCCATTCACCCCCTCCTGTGGTTCCATTATCTGCCTGACCATGGGTTATGGATACAGATGAAAGCAACAAAATCAGGGGAAAGATAAAAACAATGAATATTTTTAATTGTCTGCCTTGTAAAATCATTTTTTTCAGACTAATTTGACAGTGTGAGCGTCATCGCCATATTAAGCGGAAAATCAAAATGCGAATACTCAACAATCGGGGCAGTAAACAAAAAACCCGTTGCCATATATGGATTTATATTAACAACATATTTTACATTTTTGTAAGCATATGTATACTTTGGTTCAAGGATCTCAAAGGAGTCAAGAATACCTCCTGTAAAATTAATAAAAGCCCCCCATGTAAAATATGCAAGCTCAGTCCCCAAATTACCCATCGGCGTGATTTGAATTGTCAGCTGGTGAATTTCCTCATCAGGAGACACTGCAGTGATTAAAGCAACATGAAAGCTGCCTTTTTTCAGTAAAGTTCCGTAGAAATGAAACTCTATGGACCTTGAGTCTCCCGGAAACAGGACAATCGGGTCAACTGAAAAGCCCTGAGCAACTGCCGTGCCTGCAACAGGAGTCAACATCAGGCCAAACAGTATAAATAAAAACAGAATTTTGAAAAAAGTTTTTTTCATATTTTATCATCCTTGAAGGACTCGTAAAGATATCTACATTCAACTGAATTGAAAATGATTTTGATTTCAGGTCTTTTAAATAATTAGTGCCTGCACGAAAAGTCCTGATTCCATGCTGTAGGAGCGCCTTCAGGCGCGAAAAACAAACATGAGATAGCCCTGATATCGCGCCTGAAGGCGCTCCTACAAAAAATTATTTTTCGGTTTCCAACCTGAATCCGGGTTTCCGTTCAGTAATTATAATTTAAACATATTGCTGTGTCAAGATTGATGAAGTCGTGAAAAGTCAAAAATCAGGCTAATCACGTGTCAAACTGCATTGCAGCCCGTATCCCGTCAACAGCACTGCTTATTATACCACCAGCATAACCTGAACCTTCCCCAACAGGTACAAGTCCTCTCAGCCCCAAAGCCTGAAAATTTTTTGGGTCTCTGACAATCCTGACAGGTGATGATGTGCGTGATTCCACTCCAACTAACAGCCCCTCATTAATAAAGCCGGGTATTCTCCTGTCAAAGTTTCTAATACCCCTTTGCAGCGGAGCCCTTAAATGTTCCGGCAGAAGATTTCTCAAATCCGAAGATGATGTTCCTGGACGATAGGAACATTCAAGCCCTTTATCCATTACCTGCTTCTTTTCTCCTTCAATAAAATCCTCAGCTCTCTGAACAGGGGCAAAAAACCCTTCACCCCCCATGCTGAAAGCCCTGTTTTCAAGCTGCCGCTGAAATTCAACACCTTCAAGAACACCCATGCCGGCAAAATCATCAAACCTGACTGTAACTACAACCGCTGAATTTGCCCATGGTGAATTGCGCTCATATATGCTCATACCGTTTACACATAACTGCCCGTAAGCCGTGGAACATCCGATAATAAACCCTCCTGGACACATGCAGAATGTATAAACGCCCCTCCCGCTCTCCTTATCACTATAAGCCAAAAAATAGTCTGCCGGGCCTAAGCCCGAACTTTCATCCCCCTTACCTCTCCGGCATTTATCTATAAACTCCTGTGGGTGTTCAATCCTCAGCCCCACTGCAAAACCCTTTGGTTCAAGCTTTATGCCTCTGTCATACAGAAGTTTATATGTGTCCCTCGCACTGTGGCCAATAGCAAGGAAGAGGACCTCTGATCTGATAAAATCTTTTCCGGCAATTACTCCGGTAACACGACCACTCTCTATCACTATATCCTTTAAAGCAGTATTAAAACAGAACTCAACCCCCTTATGTTCAAGATTTTCTACAATGTGTGGTATTATTTCGCGCAACCTGTCAGTCCCTATGTGGGGCCTGCTGACATACAGAATCTCTTCTTCAGCACCTGCTTTTACAAACTCTTTTAAAACCTTTTCTTTAAGAGGAGACTTTATCCGCGTTGTAAGCTTCCCGTCAGAAAATGTCCCCGCACCTCCCTCACCGAATAACGTGTTTGACTCAGGGTTCAGTATGCCTTTTTCCCAGAACTTCCTGACACTGGTTATCCTCCGGTCAATTCTCTCTCCTCGTTCAATAATAATTGGCTTTAAGCCCCGTTCAGCAAGGGTGATAGCTGCAAAAAGTCCCGCCGGCCCCAGGCCGACTATAACAGGCCGCGTCTTTAGACCTGAATTTTTTAATGGCCTTTCAGACCTGTTCTTTTTGAGAATCTCAACATCTTTTCTCTGTAAAATGATGTTGAGTTCCGGCTCCTCTAATTCAATTATTGCCGAAATTGTATAAACGAAATCAATCCTTTTGTGCCTTGAATCAGTTGAACGCCTGAGTATTTGAACATTGTGGATGTTTTCTGCTGACAGACCAAGTTCATCTGCAAGCAGCTTTTTCAGACCGGATTTCTGCTCTGTTAAAGGCTGCCGCAGGTTAAGGATTTTTATTTGAATTTTTTTTGTTTTTTTAACCATTTAACTGCGTCTTCGCCTGTTTTAAAAAGGCCTTTTCTCTCCCTGTCCCTTATCTGCCTTAAAAAGCCACCAACCTCTTCACCCTCGGTAATCTCAAGGATCTTCATTACCTCATATCCTGTCATTAAAGGCTTTGTTTCTAAATTGCAAGCCGGCTCTAAAATTCTCTTTAACATCTCAACTGCAACTTTTTTCACCTTTACAACGGTCTTCATGTAACTGTCATCCGAGCTTGTTGCCTGCACATCCGAAACAGCAAGGAAAAGCACCTCAAGTGCTACCCCCTCAATATCAAGCAGAAACCGAATTTTTGCTCTTTCTGTAATCTCCTTCAACTGTGAAAGCTGAAGGATTCTCATATGGTTTTTTGTAATCTTTTCTATTATTTTCTGTGCATGACGCCCTAATCCAAGCTGCTTTGCAATACTTTTGTTGAGCCCTGCACCCTCTTTTTCATGACCATGAAAAGTTTTTTTTCCCTTACACTCTCTTCCTGTTACGGTCTTCCCCATGTCATGAAGAATTCCTGCAAAAATAAGCAATGACCTTCTTGTTACCCCCTGCTCAATTTCAGCGTTAAAGTATTTTGTTATTATATCTCTATAAGCATATGTTAATTCGTTATTTTTATCTAAAACATCAGACATTGCTTTAACAGTTTCAAGTGAATGTCCGAAAAGGCTGTACTGGTGAGGAGGGCCATGCCTGACATCAGATAATCTGTTAAGTTCCGGCAGAAACTGCTGCACAGCGCCCAGCTCTATCATCTCCTTTAAGGATTGGAAAGCATTTGGCAGATGAAGAACAGTAAAAAATTCACGCTTAATTCTCTCCTGTGCAACTTTTTTTAAAAGAGATGCTTTTTTCCCCATTATAGCAAAAGTTTTTCTCTCAATGGAAAAATCAAACATCCTCGAAAATCTGATGCCTCTCAGTATTCTCAGGGGATCATCATCAAAAGCTTTTTCAGTACACGCCTTAATAATTTTATTCTTCAGGTCATTCCCTGCACCCAAAGGATCAATAATTTCCGGTATTTCATCATTGCAGAGACCTCTCAGATCCACAGCCATGGAATTTATGGTAAAATCCCTCTGCTTCAGGTCGTCTAAGATATCTGCTCCTTTCATCAGAGAAAAATCAGCACAAATATATCTGCCTTTTTCCTTAAATACAATTCGCGTCTGGTTAAAATCCCATGGTATGGTTTTTCCATTAACCATTCTGGAAAACAGCTCAACCGCATAATCAAATCTGCCTCCAACAACAAGGTCAAAATCAGCACCATTAAAAAAGCCTGCCATTGAATCCCTGAGAGCCCCACCTACCAGGTATACAGGTATAGCAGCGCTCAGGGAGACTTGATAGGCTGTTTTTATTGCTGTATGATGTTTAAACTGCTTAAAACTCACGTTTTGTGTTACAATTCGGGTTTCTTTTTTTGGTGATGAGTAATGAGCAGCTAATGCTGAACATTTTTACCCGTTACTCATCGCTTGTTATAACATTCCTGTTTGCGATAAGCGATCTGCTGAATCATAATCCTTTCAGCCTTTTGGCAATTGATTCAGCATGGGCAATAAATCCCTCTGAACGGGCAAGGCGAACCACATCACTGCCTGCAGACTTTAAAGCTTCGGGGGTAAAGGAGATAAGGCTGGTTTTTTTAATGAAATCATCAACAGACAGGGGGGAGAAAAAACGTGCGGTTCCACCAGTCGGAAGCACATGATTAGGGCCTGCAAAATAGTCGCCTGCTGGTTCAGGAGAATAATATCCCATAAAAACCGCGCCCGCATTTTTTATACCCTGCAATAAATTCCATGGCTCCCTGACAAAAAGCTCCAGATGTTCAGGGGCAATTTCATTGGCAAGTTCTACTGCCTCCAGCAGGCTGTCTGCTATAATAATTGCTCCGTAGTCATCCATTGATTTCTCAGCAATTTTCCTGTTTGGCAGCCGGGCAAGCTGAACCTTAATCTCTTTTTCAACAATACTTGCAAATTTTTCATCAGTGGTAATCAAGACAGCAGATGCCATCTCATCATGTTCTGCCTGGGAAAGCATGTCAGCAGCAACCCACTCCGGAGAACCAGTTCCATCTGACAAAACAAGTATTTCACTGGGCCCTGCAATCATGTCTATATCAACAACACCGTAGACAAGCCTTTTTGCTGTCGCAACGTAAATGTTTCCCGGCCCGGTAATTTTATCCACCCGGGGGACAGTTTCTGTTCCATATGCCAGAGCTGCAACAGCCTGTGCACCCCCCACCTGAAACACCCTGCTTACCCCGCACAGGTCTGCTGCTGCAAGTATTACAGGATCTATTCCCCGGGAAGAACCGGGAGTTACCATTACAACTTCATCAACCCCTGCAACCATGGCAGGAACAGCATTCATCAAAACTGATGATGGATAAAGGGCCTTGCCCCCCGGCACATATATACCCGCCTTTTCAATTGGCCTTACTAACTGACCTGTAATTTCCCCTCCTTCACCAGTGTGAATCCATGAATTTTGAAGCTGTTTCCGGTGAAATTCCTCTATTCTCGCAAAGGCTGCTTTCAGTGAAGATAAAATATCTTTCTTTACATGTTTTTTAGATGCCTTTATCTCCTTCTGCGAAACCTCTATATTTCCATGTCCGTCAAACTTTTCAGTAAGCCTTATTAATGCAGCGTCACCTTCTTCCTTAACCTGTTTAATGATCTTTTTTACAGTAGATTCAACATCTTCGGCTGACCTGTCTCCCCTTGCCAGTATTCTTGTCAAACAGGAGCGGAAAGCTTTATCATTAGACTTTATAATCTGCATATCTCACCTGTGATAATTCGTTATTCGGGTTGCGTGTTGCGTGTTAAAAATTTCTAATATCAAAATCCAAATGCCAAATGAAGTTCAAAAACAATAATGTCAAAAACTCCGGGTTATTCTGTGGCTATAAGAATACTTTTGTTTTTTGTCATTTGACATTGATTTGAACTTTGAACTTTTTAATTTGACATTTTTTTGCCCCTCTGCCTGCCACTCCGTAGCTTGCAAAACGAAGGGTGGTGCCTTTATTTAGATCAATTCCTTTTCCTGCAAACATCTGCCCCAAGGCTCTGCAGTTTCTTTTCAAGACTGTCATAACCACGATCAAGATGGTAAACCCGGGAAACCTTTGTTTTTCCATTTGCTGCAAGGCCGGCTAAAATCAGTGATGCGCTTGCCCTGAGATCGGTTGCCATAACAGATGCACCTTTCAACTGGTTCACACCAACAACAACTGCACTGTCTCTTTCCACTTTAATTTTTGCCCCCATCCTGTCAAGCTCAGCAACATGAATAAACCTGTTTTCAAATATTGTTTCCCGTATTATCGAAACTCCTTCAGCTAAGGTTAAAAGCGCCATTATCTGGGCCTGCATGTCAGTTGGAAATCCCGGATAGGGATTTGTTGTTATCTCGACCGATTTCAGTCTGCCTTTTCTTTTTATCAGGACATTATCCTCTTCAACCTCTATTTCAAGCCCTGTTTCGCGCAGCTTTTCAATTGTTGAACCCATACAATGGACAGGACAGTTCTTTATGCAGATTTCACCACCGGCAATTCCTCCTGCCACCATAAGCGTCCCTGCTTCAATGCGATCAGGCATAACTGTAAAAGTCAGGGGCTTAAGCTCTTTTACACCTTCAACTATAACAGTATCCGTTCCTTCCCCTTTAATACCTGCGCCCATTTTCTTCAATGCAAAAGCAAGGTCAACTATCTCCGGTTCCCTTGCTGCATTTTCTATTGTCGTAATGCCTTTTGCAAGGCATGCTGCAATCATGACATTTTCTGTTCCACCAACAGTGGGCAAATCAAACAGAATATGCGCACCTTTCAACCGGCTGCAGGATGCGTTTACATAGCCATGATCAATATTAAATTCCACACCCATTGATTCCATGGCTTTAATGTGAATATCAACAGGACGCAGACCTATGGCACATCCACCAGGAAGAGAAACTCTGGCCCTGCCAAACCGTGCAACCAGTGGACCAAGAAGCAAAAAAGATGCCCTCATTGTCTTTACCAGTTCATAAGGTGCCTCACAACACCTGATGTTTTCCGTATTAATTACAAGCCCGTCAGAAACTGAACATTCAGCACCAAGATGTTCAATCAGCCTTTTCATTGTGTTTATATCACTAAGATCCGGCATCCCGTAAATTCGGTTAACACCAGATGAAAGGAGAGTTGCAGCCATTATGGGAAGAGCAGAATTTTTTGATCCGCTTACTGTAACCTCACCACTGAGTGTTCTGCCTCCATTAATTATTATACTGTCCACAGATAAATATTTTCCCTGTTTTTTTCTGCATTAATTATTAATCTTTTTAATACTACTCTACTCAGTCTGTTTTCCCGTCTTTAAACTTTGAATCTTTTTATCACGCTCCTGCTCAAGAAAGCGAATCTCACCTGGAAGCTCTGGTGCATCTTTAAGCAGGATCTTTTTTTCAGCAACCTTTGCATCATATTCACATCTTATCTCAGCAATTTCGTTTTTCAGTTCTTCCGAAAGCAGAGGGCTGTCATCAATACCCATGCTTTTCATCTTCTCCATTGCTATTTCATAACTGCTTTTAATTTCTGACATAGGTTCTCCTTATTTTTATATATATATTTCTTCAATCCCTGAATCCTCTTACAATATTTTCATTGCCTTCTTTAAGCAAAAGTTATATTTTATTGACGTTAAATTATCAAGCATTTTACTTTGCTGTCGATTTTTAACTTTTTATAACTCTCTAACTTCCATATCATGTCAGAATCAGCTAAAAAATTAAAGCAGCGGCTGCTTGCAATCTTAAAAGACGAGTATGAAGGTTGTCAGTTCTTTATGGCGGCCTCCAACATCCTTACAAACAAAATAGCAGACCTGACCGAAACCATTCAGAGTCATGAGATTGAGTTTAACAATCTGCGGGATTCCATCGGAGAAATAGGGCTGTTCATCAGTAATACTGAAAAAAGGCTTGAAGAAGTAGAAGAATGTTATACAAAACTGGTGGATGCCCTGGCAAAAGAAAAGCCGCGAAAAAAATAATGAATTCCATTTCAGAAAAATACCATGGACATACTTGAGGGACTTAGAGCAAGAAAGACAGTAAGGGGTTTTACTGACAAAAAAGTTTCCAGGGAAGTTATAAATGAAATACTGACTGATGCACATTGGGCTCCATCGGCATCCAACCAGCAGCCATGGTATTTTCATGCTCTGTCCGGCAAACCGCTTTCAAAACTCTGCTCAGCTATCATGATTGCCCGCAGGCAGGAAAAAAAGACTTACGATCCATCCAGGGGAAAAACCATTCCCAAAGAATATGTGGACCGAACCAGAAAACTTTTCCAGGGGTTGCGTCCCTTCCTGAGCAGCCTTGGAGATGATCAACGGGCATTTATTGAAACCGGAAGCTTCTGTTTTTATGATGCCCCTGCGGTAATTTTTATTTCAATGCATAAAGCCCTCCCTGAAACCCGCCTTATGGATATAGGCATGGCAGCTCAAAACCTGATGCTTTCTGCCCTTGCCAGGGGTCTGGGAACATGTGCTGTTGCCCTAACACTCCTTTATGCTGATGTTATAAACTCAGAACTCAAAATCCATAAGGACTTCAAAACAGTACTGTGTATATGTCTGGGCTACCCTGATAACAGTTTTCCTGTTAACAGGTTCCGTTCTTCCCGCGATGATATTGCTGAGTTTGTAACATGGAAAGGCTTTGATGAATAGAGAACCGGATGATAAGCGGTAGAAATGAATACCCTTGTTTGTCCGGGTTTTCATTCAGTCTTTTTCACCATCTCCCCCTTTTTTCAGATAATCCTGGTACTCTTCATAATCCATAAGGTGTTCAATCTCGTAATCATGTGCAATTTCAATCTCAACAATCCAGCCATCACCATAAGGATCATGATTTATAATTGAGGGGTCTTCATTAAGCTCTTCATTTACATCCAGAATCCTTCCACTTAGCGGCAAATCTATCTCTGAAAGCATGTTATCACCCTCAATAAGAACAAAAGAATCATACTGATCATGATCGCTGCCTACTTCAGGAAGGTCAACGAACAGAATAGCCCCGAACTGCTCCAAACCGTGATCAGTAATCCCGATTCTGGCAACCTGATTTTTATACAGCCTGACCCATTCATGTGTCTTTGTATACTTCAGATCATCCTGATACACTTAATCTCCCGGGACCTGGTTTGATAATTTTTTACCTTTTTGTGCTGCACTTTATTAACCCTGAACCATAACATTTCATATACAATGCACCTTTGATTTGCGTGTGCTCTTTCAGAGCCAAATCCTGCCATAAAGCCATGCTTAGTTGCAACGCATCTCTTTAAAAAGAGTTAAAAGAAGAGTCTGATCTTGTCAAGAAATATTTTTAGAAAAATATAATATTTTTTGCTTTTTTAAAACATCATGCTATTGACATTTCCCGGCAGAAAAATAATAGTAGAAGTTCAGGGATTGAAAAACCTGAGTATTACGACTTCGTAAAAAGCAATAAACAGGCGGCAAAGTAAAAAACTCTAAACACAGGGCGCGTAAATCCGAAGGATTGAGGCGTACTTGTTCCTGCGCTCCAATGACTGGGGATATCCCGATTTTAGGGATAGGTGGACTTTTTACTTTGTCGCCATGTATAAACTGGAGATGTTCTTGTGAATATTACAATACTTGGATCCGGTACTGGCCTTCCGTCTCTTGACAGGGCATCCCCATCCGTCATGGTTGAAACTAACAGCTCGAAAATTCTTTGTGACACAGGCCCGGGTGCTCTCCGGCAGCTGCTGAAAACAGGCACAACACTGAATGATATAGACCTCATTTTCTACAGTCATTTCCATATTGACCACATCTCCGACATGGTCCCTTTTGTTTTTGCATGTAAATACTCCCCTGGGGAATATCGCGCTAAAAACATCAGCATAGCCGGCTGCAAAGGAATAAAAGATCTTTTTCATAATCTTGCAGAGGCTTATGGCAAATGGGTTCTGCCTGAGCACTTCAGCATTGAATGGTTTGAATCAGCAGAGGACACAATCTGTTTTGATGATTTTACGATAAAAACAATACCTGTTAAACATATTGACAACAGCATTGCTGTTCGCATGGAAGACAGCAAAGGCAGGTCTGTTGTATATTCCGGTGATACCGACTATTGTTCAGGCATTGTCAAGCTTGCCCACAAGGCTGATCTGCTTGTTCTTGAATGTTCATTTCCTGAAAGCATGAAACGCGCAGGCCATCTCATCCCATCCCTTGCAGGCAAAATTGCGTCAGAATCCCAATGCAAAAAGCTTGTCCTCACTCACTTTTACCCCCCCTGTGAAAGCGCTGACATCACAAGCTTTGTAAGGAAGGAATATTCAGGTGATATTGTTCTGGCAGAGGACCTGATGAAAATCAATGTGTAAAAATCTGTTTCGTGTTATAAATTGTTCAATAATTTTCAATATCAACAACTATGTGACATGTATATAATGCTTTTAAAACAATGGCTGAGGCAATTTTTGTATATGTTTTCCTGCATTATGTTATTGCAACCGTTTATTTCCACCTGTTTCTCTGACAATAATTCATTTCAGGTTCAGCTCAGCTCTGAAAATGTTTTTCAGGGGAAGGTGGCGCTAATAAGGGTATTTCCCGCACACAACATTAAGTCCGTTAAATATTTCCTTGATAAAAAGGCTGTAAATTTTTACCTTGAAAAAAAGAAGGACACATTTTCAGCATTCCTTGCCATTGATCTTGAAGAACCACCAGGCACAAAAACTCTGACAATCAAAATCATGAACACTAATGGTCTTGAGATAATACAAAAAAAGACCTTTAACGTTGTAAAATTCAGCTTTCCTACCCAGAGACTGACTCTTCCTGAATCAAAGGTAACCCTAAGCAAAAAAAACCTTGGGAGATACAATCGTGAAAAGGCTCAAACAAAAAGTATCTTTGAGAATTCTGCCACAGACAAACTCTGGAATTCAAGCTTTATAAAACCTTATGAGGGAAAGCTCAGCACCCGTTTTGGTGTCAGAAGAATTTTAAACAACAAACCTAAAAGTCCCCATTCGGGTGTAGATTTAAAAGCGCCTGAAGGAGCCCCTGTTGTTTCATCAGGTGACGGAATTGTCTCCTTCACAGGAGATCATTTTTTTACCGGCAACTCCGTTTACATAGATCATGGCACTGAAATTATTAGCATGTATTTTCATCTCTCTTCCATTTCTGTTAAAATGGGTGATAAGGTATCCAGGGGACAGGTTATAGGACATGTTGGTTCAACAGGACGCTCAACAGGACCACATCTGCACTGGGGAGTAAGGATCAACGGCAACCGGGTTGACCCCTTTTCGCTTCTTGAGCTTTTTAATAAATAACTGGTGTTTCTCTGCCCGTGTAATAACATGATACAGCGCCATCCCATAAACCTGTGCCAGCCTGACAGCATGAAATCCTGCGGAGCCTGCTGCGGGCTTTACAACTGGCAGGACCATTCCCGCCATACCATTGAGTCCATGCTCAAACACCAGACTGAGCTTTTCTATTCTCTTAAAAGCTATGAAAATCTTGACAGCTTCTGGACTCTTTTAAATAACAATACGGCAAACACAAAACTTTTTGAAACCATCTACAACTGTGAATTCCTTGGATTTGTTGACAAAGGGCATAAACGGGTCGGTTGCATGCTGCACCCTTCAGTAACAGGCTGTCCTGAACTAAGGAATCACTGTTTTTACGGAGCCAGGGTATGTTCGGAACATTTCTGCCCTGGATATTCATGTTTGAAAATATATGAGCAGACAGCAGTTGTGAGGTCCGTAGATGACTGGTATCTGTATGGACTTGCCATAACAGACATTGACTTTGTAAAAGAATTTTTCAGGCTTGCTGAAAACACCATGGGTGAGGGCATTAAAGAGGAAAGACTGAACCACCCGGCTGTAATTGAGGCTCTTGCTGACTTTTTCAGACTGAAACAAGACTGGAAATACAAATCCGGTAAAAACAGGCTTGGAAAATACTATTTCTCCGGGGCAGAGTACAATATTGCCAGGATTGAATACAAAAAAAATGGGGTGTCCAGCCGTCAAGTTATGACAGGATATTTGTCAGCCTGGAATCTGAGTTTGCTTCTAAAGATGAGCTGATGGAGGCTGAATCAAATATAAATGAAAAAATAAACGGGTTTATTAACGTTTACTCTTCTTCAAAGTATTTAAAAACAGGAAATGGGACTTCCCCTGTTTCCACGCCATGCTCCAGAAGGTAGTCATCAAAAAAATTCCACTTTGCCATCCCGTCATCTGACTCCGGCTCAAGCATGTAAAAGGCAAGGTTTGCCAGAGGCTGGGCAAGGTCAACACGATAGGTACCTGCAGGGAACTCTTTTGACTCTTTCTCGAAATAACCTTCCAGAGTTACCAGAAAGTGTTTCTGGAATTCATTCTGCTTTTTACTGAATGCTGTAATGATAAACTCCTCCCCCTTCAGTTTCACTGGCTCACCAAGAATCTCAACATTTATCCCGTGTTCCATGAGTTTTTCAGCAACCCCGGTCAGCTCTGCAGGGAAAAGATACCCTCTTGGGAAAGCACGTGTTTTAGCAGGCACATATTTATTAACAATATCCACCCCAGAGATGGTTATAATGTTTTCTGTAAGCTGAAGGCTTTCCTCTCCTGTTACAGGGTCAGTAACAGGCACCTGCTCATATACTAACAGGTCAATTGGTTCGTCCTGTGCAACAGCATCAAACTCAACGCCCTTTTCAAAATCACCTGCTTTGCTGCTCACATCACTAACTGTCTCATCATCTGCATCCCCGGTAATATCAACCATTTTCCTTCCGTGCTCGTTTACATATTCAATTATCGCAGTGACAAACAACCTTGAGGATAAAATCCTTTTTTCGAATGGATCATGTGCAAAGCTTTCACTCAAAACAGCCATCCGGTTGCGGAGGCCCATGTAGTTTACAATAAACCGGGGCTGGTGGCTGTAGTTAAACCACTGGGTCGGTGGGTATCCCGAAAACAGACCGTAAAGAAAAGTCTTCATATCATAGTCATCATCAAGCTTTTCCCTGATCTCCGGCAGCATGGTGTCCATTAAATAGTCTGCAGGACCCTGGTGTCCCACTGGATTATAGGGCGGGGCATATGTTAAGGAATATCCATGCCAGGACCCGTTTGTTGTATGCAGGTCAACTAACAAAACAGGGTCCCACTTAAGTATGACATTTTCAAGGAGTCCTTTTATTTCAACAGCCTCTGCCTTTATACCGTCACGGTTCAGGTCATACCCTTCTCCGTTTTCTCGCTCACCAGCCATTGCAGGTCCATTGTCATTGGAACGGGTTGCCTCAGAAAGATTGTCATTGCCATCAGGGTTAAAAATCGGGCATATGAGAAGGATCTGGTCGGAAAGCAGAGATTTCTCTCTGCCTGTCAGGATCTCCCGCATAATTTCAAGGAGCGCTTCCTTGCCGTCAACCTCCCCGCCATGAATATTCCCCTGAAGGTAAACAACAGGCTTGCCTGAATTTTCAGCCTCCTCGGGTGTTCTGACCAGAGGGTCTGCAAGTACCACAAGAGGCACATATTTTCCTCCAGCACTTTCAGCTATCTGCTCCACATGAATCAGGGAGCTTTTCTCCCTGAGGGTATTAATAAAATTCATTACATCAGCATGGGTGGAAGTCTGCTCATAGGCAGTTTTTTCAGGCACGGTTTGAAGCTCAGGAGGCCAGGATTTATCCCTGTCACAGGAGGCAGTACAGGCAATAAAACCGGCAATAACAGCTGAGATGAAATACTTAAGCAGAATTTTAAACCCATTCATATGAATTAATCTCCATATTGAAATGTGCTGTAAGAAATCCATACACACACAATGTCTAAAATATTTGCACATGATTAATTGATTACAGGAGCGGCTTCAGCCGCGATATAATCGCACCTAAAGGTGCACCTGCTGTCAACTTATTATCCCATTATGCGCTATTATTATGTCACTATCATTAATGTCCAAAACAAGGTATTAACATATTGTTTTTGCATGTGTTTCAAGGTTGAGATTGCTTTCCCGCAGTAGCGGGATACCTCCCTCGCAATGACATTAACTGTTTGATTTTGCTTTGCATTG
>JAJRXD010000128.1 GCA_024276465.1 Deltaproteobacteria bacterium | reverse complement strand
AGTCGTTTCTGTTATATTCAAGCTTCATTTTTAGCAGATCAAAAATATCAACTTTGCCGGCTGAAGATCCGGTAGTGTCAATGTCAGCCGGGCAGCAGTTTAAAGGATCAAGAGGGTCGCATCCAGTTTGGTTATAGTCAAGCCTCATTACTAAAAGATCAAAAATATCAACTTTGCCGGCTGAAGATCCGGTAGGGTCAATGTCAGCATCGCAGGGAACTCCGCAGGAACCTGCAGGGCACTGGGTGGATATCTGCGGGCAGGTTGTATCAACAATCGGGCAGATGGTGGCTTCTGCGGGTACTATGGTAATTTCACAAACCCCCGGGTCTGAATCCGGACAGAAAGTTGTAAGCTGAGGACACTGTGTTGGTATTTCAGGACAGTATGTGACGTCAAACGGGCAGATGGTTACTTCCGGTGGACACTGTGTCGGTATCGGTGTGCACCAGGTCGGGTCACCAGGACATGCTGTAGGTGTATCAGTGGGGCATTCGGTTGGCAGCTCCGGACAGAATGTTACATCGACTGGGCAGACAGTTGGAGTTTCAGGACACCATGTCATTTCAGACGGACAGTTTGTCGGGTCAGTGGGACAGTTTGTCGGGTCAGTGGGACAAACTGTTGTTTCAGCAGGAGGACAGGTGGTTGGAT
The DNA here is from genome assembly GCA_024276465.1 of Deltaproteobacteria bacterium. Lineage (GTDB taxonomy): Bacteria > Desulfobacterota > WTBG01 > CAIYCZ01 > CAIRTM01 > JAJRXD01. The sequence continues at coordinate 9,918 of JAJRXD010000128.1, read as the reverse complement.
CCTTGGGGCAGATTGTCTGCTCTGCACAGTTTGTCGGTGCGTTAGCACAGATGGTCGGAGTATTAGGGCAGATAGATACGTCACCGGGGCAGGTTGTCTGACCATTGTCCGGGCAGTATGTTGGAACTTCCGGACAAACTGTTACAACCTCAGGACACCAGGTGGTTCCGAAAGCACCAAAAGGACAATAGGTCGGATCCGTGCCGCACATGGTCTCATTCTGGGGACAGTTGGTTTCTATTACAGGGCAGTAGGTCGGCATTTCCGGGCAGTATGTCCACCTTGAAGGACAGTATGTTTGCTGAACAGGACACGTGGTTTCAATTGGCGGACAGTTGGTGTAATCGCCAGGGCACTCGGTTTGTACCTGGAAACATAGTGTAGGTGCTCCGGGATTACACGTGGTGGAGGCCTGAGCACACAGAGTTGTGCCATCATCCAGACACTGAGTAATTATTTCAGGGCAGGTGGTGGGAAGCTCAGGGCAGAAGGTTTGATCCACAGGGCAGAAGGTCGGGTTGTCGGGACACTGGGTTGCCTTGCAAATGGTCGGAGTGCTGTCAGGACACTCTGTTGGTATCTCTGGACAAACAGTATTAACCGGGGTGCATTCAGTGAATGCCTGCTGTCCGCACAAAGTGGGCTGAGGAAGGCTGCACAAAGTGGGCTGAGTTGCACACTGGGTAGTGCTGTAATCTTCACAGATGGTCTGGTCAACAGGACACATGGTCTGTACCTCAGGACAGATCGTCATTACTTCAGGACAGATCGTCGGTATATCAGGGCAGAATGTTGCATCTGTGCTGCAGAAGGTCTCGTACTGGGGGCACCATGTCGGGTCATTGGGGCATAAGGTGTAGCCGTCAGGGCATTGTGTGAAGACCTCAGGACAGACCGTAGGCTCCACAGGGCAGAAGGTCTGGCTGGCGCTGCTGCAATATGTGTGATCCGCCGGGCACTCTGTTGGTGTTTCCGGACAGACGGTCGGGTCGCTGGGAGGACAGACGGTCTGCTGGACAGGACACTGGGTCGGCTGAGCAGCGCACCAGGTGGGTATTGCAGGACAGGTTGTAAGCTCAGGCGGACATGTTGTCGGTTCTGATGTGCAGTAAGTCGGATCATCAGGACAAACAGTCTGATCAACAGGGCACTCGGTGATTGTCTCCGGGAAAACAGTAGGCTGCCAGTAATAGTCCTCGCTCTCCCCGTCAGGAAAAGCTCCTGATCCATCCCATGGAAAGGTGCCAAGAGGATAAGGGGTAACAGTGACGCGCACCCAGACATCTTCAGTCCCGGAGTAGGGCCCGGACAGGTAGGTAAAAGGGATATTGACTGTAACGCAGGTTTGCCCGGCAGGCATTGTAACAGGATAATCAACAATGGCGTGCTCAGGGGCATCCCCTGGAGTATAACATGTAAGGGTGTCCTTCCAGTCGCCATCCTGGTTCCAGTCAAACAGGGCGTTAACGTAAAACAGAGTGTCCGGCTGTGCAAAAGGCGTGCATATCTGTACATTCCTTAACTCAGCACCACCAGCACCAGGCGCAACCGGTGCTGGACTGCATCCCGGGATAAAATTGCCAGGCACACCTGCATCAGCGTCTGTTTTGAGCCCGGGACCATATACCGGAACCCCCTTAATCCATTCATCACCAACCTTTGTGCCGCAGTTGGTTGCAGTAGGGTCAATCATGATGATGCTCTGGTCACACTGCCCGTCAGGCTCAGGATCCCAGTCCGGGCTGGGAGGCAGCATTTCTGTGTCATCCCCAAGCAGCACCATTGGCAGCCCCATGGGTGCATCATGTACAACGTATGATCCGGCGGGCCCAACTAAAATACAGGTTGGAAAATTGCCAATTACCCCGCTGGGGTATGCCTTCGGGCCTTCAGGTGCATCGCCGAAATCCTGAACCCAGGAATCTCCGGCAGGCCCCCCTGTCTGTGCGATTGCTGCAACAGGAATGTTCATGACAGAAAAAAGCAACAGAAATGTAAAAACAGCTGTAATATTTACTCTTGATTTCTTCATTTTTCCCTCCCCCATTTTATAATTTGTTCCCCCTTTGTCTGCTGCATACTTTACTTAACAGATCCGGATAGTATGTAGCAAAGCAAACAAATACTGGTGTCGTGTCACACCCCTGCAACTGATTTTTTATATTTTGCAGATGACAGGACACTCAGTTAAGACTGTATTAATTGATTAAAAATAAGGCTGAAATTTAATCCATCTTAACACAGATTATTTATTACTGTTTTATTTTTGACCCGGGAAAAATTTAACAATTAAATTGATACCATATAAAATAACTATAACTTGAAATAATTTAATTGATTCAGTTTTTATAGATCAGGTCTGTGCTGATCAGGCATAGAGCAGGAGTATTAAAAAGACAAATAAAGCAGGTTTTACGCATTATTCAGATGAGAAACGACCACTTTTTATACCCAAATAGCATTTTAATATAAAGCAATCAATTTGTCAAGTTTTTTATTTTAAAAAAGGATATTTTTTGTTAGAAGGTTACACGTCATAATAACGTATAAAATCATATAATTACAAATGCAGAACAGATGAAACACAGCTTATAATATACAGTTATTGCGTATTATGTTTAAAAAAAATTATGGGAGTACAGATTTGAACGGAAAAATAAAATCTATAGCGAAAGGGTGAATTTAAACAATAAATATAAATAATTTCAATATGATAGCAGGATTTTCTTGACAAATCAATCATATTGAAGTATAAAATATAATACCTTTAATATCCCGAGGAACTCCAATTAAAACGCAGCTTAAAGAAAGGAGAGAAAATGAAAAAATTATTTTTTGTTGCACCCGCGGTGTGTTTTTTCTGTTTTTTGTTCTTCAGTTTTTCCTTTTTATATGCACAGGAACCAACAATCTGGCCGGTGGTGCAGACCGAGTGTCCTTTAGTGCAAACCATATGTCCTGCAGTGCCAAACGAGTGTCCTCCGAATGACCCGCAGCCCACAATATTTCCTGTGGATCCAACTTTTTGCCCGGAAATAGCGACCGTGTGTCCTGATACTGCTGCTGGCTGTGAAACAGGACCCACAATGTGGCCTATGGTACAGACCGAGTGTCCTTTAGTGCAAACCGTATGTCCTGCAGTGCCAAACGAGTGTCCTCCTCCTGACCCGCAGCCCACAATGAGCCCTGTTGTGTTTACTGAGTGCCCTGAGGTAGAGACAATCTGTCCTGACACTACGGTTGGGTGCGGACCGGAACCAACAATATGGCCGTCATCGGGCATTATTACAGAGTGCCCTGTTGTTCTTACGGTGTGTCCTGACGGGGTGGATACTGTATGTCCTGAGGCTGAAACCCTGTGTCCCAAAAGACCGACCTGGTGTCCCCAGACAGAGACCCTGTGTAACATGGAGGATACTTTGTGCCCTGTAACAGTTACACAATGTCCCACTGATGTGCCCACTATCTGCCCACAGGATGCAACTTTCTGTCCTCCTGCTGTTACGCTTTGTCCTGTCAATGCCGAAACAATCTGTCCTGAGTCCCCTACTTCATGCCCTGTAGTTCAAACAGTATGTCCTGATACGCCGACCTTTTGTCCTGATCCTCCAACCCAGTGCCAGGTGGCAACCCTGTGTCCTGACATTCCCACTGAGTGTCCCACAGCTTCTCACCCGACCCTGTGTAATGCCAGACAAACCCTGTGTCCTGTTGTAGAAACCGAATGTCCTGCTCTGCCTACGCTATGCACTGTTTTAGATACTGTATGCCCTGTTAATGAGACTGTTTGCCCTTCTGCACCCACATTCTGTCCTTTAACAGACAGTGATGGTGATGGTATTATTGACTGTGGTGACATAACTCCTGGAATACCGGACGGTCCGGTGCTGGGCATGTGTGTCAAGACGGTCAGTGGAATTGTTATAGGTACTGGTGTTCCCTGTACAAGTGATAATGAATGTTCAACAGGTGAGACCTGTATGATGAGTCAGGGGGATTGCAACTGGAACGGCATAGGGGATGTCAGTGAATGCTATACTGACTTTAATATCGATACTGAAATTAATATACTTGATCTGTTAATAATGAAAAATGACTATAACAGAACTGACTGTGCTGGAAATCTTTGTCAGGCTGACTGTACTAAAGACGGTGAAGTGAATATAATGGATCTGTTGATAATGAAAAATGTATATGGCAGGCAGGGCTGTCCGTGAGAAGGTAATAAGATGTAAAAAGTACAGGCAGTCATTAAAAGTGTCTATTTAAAAAAACCCCCTGGCAGAGGTCCAGGGGGTTTTTTGCTTGCAATAATTCTGATAATGCAATATCTTTTTTAAGCGGGTACAGAGCATAAAAGTTTAACTCAGATTTTGCAGTAGGGTTCGTAGCGAGGGGCAAAAACCCCATAGCGAAACGCGCAGTTGGAACGATTTTGTGACGCAGGCATATCAATAGATCTGTTGAGGAGCAAAATTGTGAAACAAGCTTTACAGCAAGGGGTTTTGTTCCGCAGCAGATGCCTACTGCAAATTCTGGGTTAATATATATGATGAGGGTATTTGATGAAGATGAAAACATTCCTCAGAATAGCCATATTTTTGCTTGCCCTGAATTTCCTGGCTGAAAACTTTGGATATTTTACCCATCAGCTCTACCAGTTAGTGGGAATAATCTGCCTGATATTTTACGGTTTAAGCATTTTCCCGGCAAACAGAAAAACCCGGAACAGGGGTCTTCTTTTAACAGGGTATTTCCTTTTAATTGTATCCATTTTCTTTTTCAGCGGCCCTCTCCTTTCCAGGCTTACAGGAACAGCAGTTTTTCTGTATTCCATGGGCCTGGTGTTAAAAAGCAGGGACTCGGAAGAAAAGGAAATACCCCTGCTTATCTCCACGGTTGCGATCTGTTTCTTCTTTTTTCTGTTTTATCTATATTCTCCCCCTTTCTGGAATCTTATGAGGGGAATATCCTTTTCCTTTTCAAGTATTGTCAGCAGGATTGCCGGCACACAGGTCATGTTTTCTTCGACTTTCCTTGGTTTGCCTGTCTTTTTTGTCTTCCTGATTTTTATTCTGATCATTTTTTTCCGGTCCGGGAAACAGAGACCAACCTTCCTTTTCAAGTATATTATTTCCCTGATTTTATTGAGTGGCTTATATCTTGTTGCAGTGGATGTTTTGCCTGGTTTTGGAAAAAGCATAATGGAGCTGTTCACTGATAAGGAAAACTTTTTCCGGCTCTTCCTGGGATTTCTTTTTGAAAAAGACTATCCGTTAACTCATTACAATTATCAGATGAATGCTCCCTTAATCCTTTTTGTTTTCTATTTGATCCCGCTTTTTTTCATCATTAGGGGAAGCAGCATGGAAAGTGTTTTGTCGGAAACAGGCAAGGCAGCCCCGAAGAACTCCCTGGCTGTTTTTTTAATAATAACTTCTCTTGCTGCCTGTGTGCTGACAGTTGACCTGCCCGGGAGACCTTCTGAAAAAAATCAGGTGGTTTTTTACAATAAGGGATTTCTTAACTGGAATGTTCCGAACTTCAGGATGTTTGGTTCAAAAAGTGCGGGTATGTTCGGCATCCTTCCCAGATTTGTTGAATCAATGGGTTTTACATCCGTCAAGACAGATACCATCTCAAAAGAGGTCCTGCAGCAAGCTAAAATCCTCATGATGATAAACATTGACAGGGAAATTCCGCGTGAAGAGCTTGAGGCTGTATGGGATTTTGTTGAAAACGGAGGATCGCTCCTCCTGTTAGGAGACCATACATTTTATAAGCACGGGGTTAAGCGAATTTTCCTGAATGATATTTTGAAGCCTTACAGTATCCGTTTTAACTTTGATTCTGCCGACTGGTTTGTGGGGGGATGGCTCCACTCCTATCAATATGTCAGTCACCCTGTCACAGCAGGGATGAAAGATGATATGAACAATCCAGGGATCGTAATTGGTGCTTCCATTAGTACCTCCCTGCCTGCCTTTCCTCTGGTGATCGGCAAATACGGATATTCCGATCCTGGAAACGATTCAGAGAGCGGCGCAAAAAGGGGTTATTTAGGGAATCTCAATTATGACCCTGGTGAGCCAATGGGGGATGTTGTACTCTGCAGTGCCCAGCATTACGGCAGAGGAAAAGTAATGGTGTTCGGGGATACCTCAGGCTTTGCAAATGCTATTCTGGTTAACACCCATGATTTTATTAACAGGGTTTTTACCTGGCTGGCCAGGGAAGAATCACCCCGGAGGTTCGGGCTGACCCTTTGTATTTCACTTGTTCTGTTCATGCTTGCTTTTTTCTTTTGCCGTGAAAGCATTCGAAAACCAGGCCACCTTATCAGCTGTCTTATACTGACTCTGATGATCGTGAAGGTGGCTGATAACATAAAACAACATAATTCCCAGAGAGATCTTCATGGAAACATTGCCTATATTGATACATCCCATGGGGAAAGGTTTTCTTCCGAGTCATGGAATGAAAATGCCATTATGGGCCTGCATCTCAATCTCATGAGAAACGGGTATTTGTCCTTTTCTTTGAAAAATTTTGAAAGGAAAAAACTTGAACAGGCAGACATCCTGGTACTGGTAGCCCCGTCTGCTCCTTTTACGAAAAAAGAGATCAGGTGGATAAATGATTTTGTTAATAAAGGAGGAACACTTATTTTGACTGTTGGCTGGGAAGAAAGGCAGGCATCCGAATCTCTGATGGAGGTCTGGGGATTTTCCATTGAGCATCTTCCATTAGCGCAGTTTATAAGCATAATCCCGGATGGCAGTCAAAAGGTAAGGTTCTATGAAGCCTGGCCTGTAAACAGTTCCGGATCAGCCTCCAGGGTAATTGCCGCTTACCGGAAATATCCCGTAGTGGTAGAGAAACGCCTTGGGGATGGCCGGGTGATTTTGATTGGTGATTCCTCTTTTTTCTGGAACAAAAATCTGGAGATGGAGGAAAGCCATATTTCCGAAAACATTAATTTTTTGCAGTGGCTTCTAACCCCCGGACAATTAAAAAAGGGGGCTGAGTCATGAGCTTTTTTTTGTGGGCAGGCCTCTTTTGCCTCTCTTTCACCTGGCTCTTTACCCTTAACCTTTATACAGTGGAAAGGGATTCCTGGTGGATTATACTATTAGTGCTGGGAGTGCTTTTTAACAGCATTGCGCTCAGAGGTAAAACAACATTTTATTCCATTGACAGGAAATACTATCTCCTGCCCATACCTCTAATTGTGTCACTGCTGATTCTGCCATTCCCTTACCACCTTGGAGTCATTCTGGTTTTAGCCGGACTCCTTGTTCTTTACACCTGCTGCCTGGCACCTTTTCTTTCCACCCTGTCAGCAGGGCTGATTTTCAGCGGAGCAGTTCTCATCATTCAGAGTCCTTTAGGGTTTCTTTATACCACCTTTACCTCCTTTTCCCACTCGTTTTACTGGCTTGACGCTATTTTGGCCAAAGTATTCGCATTTCTTAATTTGAGTGTGTCATATTCTCAGCATGAATTCTATATCCAAACCATAAAGGACTTATATGCTTTCCCCACCACATGGGAAAAGCTTGCTTTTTTCCCTTTATTAAATATCTGGGCGGGAAGTATTCCTCTGTTCTACCTTTTCTATGACTGCAAGGCCAGAGGACGCGGGTTTATAAAACTTTTCCTGTCAGGCACAACCTACCTTATAATCAGATATGCTTTTATGATAGCTTTTTTTCTCTACCTTATGACATTTGTAAAATACCGGGAAGATGTATGCTGGATTAATATTTTCTGGGACGCGAGAATCACGCTGCTTTTTTATCTGCCGCTTGTTTATTTCCTCTGCAGAATTATTCCGCTGAAGATCAGGGATGGAGAAAAAGCATTTGTATTTGAAAAATCTCCTTTCTCGCCGGTAAAGCATAAAGCAGTTATTTACTTTTTCCTGTCTGTTTTTTTTCTGGGGCTGATGTACGGGTTTCAGGACCCTGGAAAGGAGAAGCAGGGCAGGGTTCTCCTGGATGAAAAGCACAGCGGGTGGGAAAAAAGCACAAGGAAGATGGATACCGAGTGGTACGGAAACGAATCAGGTTATAATTTTTACTGGATGGCTGAGTTCATAAACCATTATTTCCCCTTAACCAGAAATTTTGAAGTGATTACCCCTGAACTGCTGTCCAACTATGATATTCTTCTTTTGAAAAATGCCACTTCACCGTATTCAAAGGCTGAAATGGATGCTATAAAGGATTTTGTCAGGAACGGAGGCGGGCTTTATCTGATGAGTGAGCATACAAACATTTTCGGCAACAGCACATATTTGAACCCTATTGCAGAGGATTTCGGATTTTCATTCAGGTATGATGTTCTGTTTGATATTGAGCGTAAATTTGAACAGCTGTATAACACCCCTAAATTACTTCCTCACCCTGTTATCCAGAACATGCCGTACTTTTGCTTTAAGGTTTCATGCTCTATTCAGCCATTATCATCAAAATGCGAAAGTATCATCCTTTCCAGGGGGATCAAGGCCCAGTCCATATACTATCCAAGCGGGAATTTCTACCCCCCTGTGAAAGATCATACTTATATGCCGTTTGGTGCATTCCTCCAGATGGTGGGTGTAAAGGCCGGAAGGGGAAGGGTTCTGGGTTTTACTGACAGCACAACCTATTCCAACTTTGAGGCTTTTTTCCCAGGAAAACCAGAGGCGCTGCTTGGTGCACTCAACTGGCTTAACCGGAAAAACAGTTTAAACTGGCTTCGTTTCCTGTTTATTACTCTGGCTGCAGTATGTTTTTTACTGTTACTGAGGATACTGAAAGAAGAAAAGGAGACAAGGGTCCTCTATCTCAGTCTGATCATAGTCGGGGTTTTCAGTATGTCAGGCGCCCTTGGAATATGTCAGGAACTATCACAAATATCTTATCCGGTTCCCCGGCCCCGAACACCTTTTACAAAGGTTGTTTTTGAGCAGGAACATGGTGACTATGAGCTTCCCCTGAAAGGTTTTACCAAAGATCGGAACAAAAGTTATGAGGTTTTTTACCAGTGGGTGCTGCGGGTGGGTTACTATCCATTTACCGGTAAGACCCTTGAAGATGATATTAAAGATGCCGGCGTTCTTATCATTATCAACCCCAATAAACGCTTCAGCCCTGAAGATATTTCCCGGGTGAAAAAGTATCTTGAGAAAGGGGGAAAGGTTCTTCTCATGGATGGTGTGAGCAATATCAGTTCCACGTCCAATGAACTTCTTTCCTCTTTTGGCATGGAAATTAAAAGAAGCAGGAGTGTAGCCTTACCTCCTGCCTACAGCATATCCTGGATGAACAGGTTTTCACAAAACAGAGCTTTTGCTGTTGGGGGAGGTGATGCTGTTATTAAGTCACCGGAAGGGGTACCTGTTTTTTCAGCAGCACGCGTTGGAAAGGGGATGATTGGGGTTATGGGTTTTTCCGGTTTGTTTTTAAATCCTGCAATGGGAGGAAGCTACAGGGTGAAACCAAATCAGCAGCAGAAGCGAATTTATGACCTGGAGTTTAATATCTTAAAGGGTCTGTACCAGGATGACCTGGAAACCTATTTTAAAAAATGAAAAAAACAATAGCCGTTATTTTCAGTATAATCATAATTTTTGTGCTTTATAAAAAGCAGCATATTCAGCCTGTAGAAAATCCCAAGGATTCTCCCATATTTCAGGAGAGACTGAAAAGTTCATTAGACAGATTTAAAAAAAATGAACTTCCCCCTGTCCAGAATAACAAAAGAAGAGGGACGGGCAGAGGGACTGCTTTATCCCCCAGACCTTCTGTACAGGCAGGAGGCCTGGTTGGTGCGGGCAGGTGTGGCAGGATTACCCTGAGCTGGATAGAAAAAGAAAAGGTTGACAGGGCAGGCATAATAATAAAGAGGAGGTCTCAAAACTCAGAGTACCTT
>JAJRXD010000127.1 GCA_024276465.1 Deltaproteobacteria bacterium | reverse complement strand
TGTTTTTTTTAACCCATTGCACCGTAGCCTTGCATGAGTGTCTTTCTGCAGATGAAGGGTCCAAACTGTTTGAGTCCCGACTTGTCGGGACGAGTTTTTGGACCCGCTGCAGAAGATGCTCATGCAGGGGAAGCCGCAGGCTAAAAAGCAGGTCAAAGATCCCGGGCTTGTCTCGGGAGTGCCTTTTCTTTTGGTACTTTTCTTTGGAGCAAGCAAAGAAAAGTACCTGTTTGTTGCCACACTGAATCTCTCAGGATTACTGATTTTCAATCTGTCCTGAATTTTTCGGGGAAACTCCTGGTTGTTTTTAGAATTCTTTCTTGAACTTTTCATGGCATTAGGGTAAGTAATATTGAGCTGCTGATAGTGTATTAAGTTAATTTGCCTTAACATTTGAAACAACTTTGATGAACTCGTCAACTTTATTAGTCTTATCACAAAGAACAGGAGAGAACCCATGAGAATTACTGAAGGTGTTTATGCATATCTGTGGACCAATATGATGGAAAACAACTGCAATACGTTTGTCCTTGAAGGTGAGAGTCTGATTCTTGTTGACCCTGGCTTGAAAAAATACGTACCGGACATAATTGATTCGATGAAAGATGATGGATTGAATCCTGAAGATATCAGCCTGATTATTAATACCCATTCCCACCCGGATCATATGGACGGAAATGGTTATTTTATAAATGAAGATATAAAGATAACAATGCACGAAGAAGAGGAAAAATTCCTTCTGCGTGAGGGCAAGGAGTTTTTCAGAATGTTTGGTCTTGAGGAGCCTGTCTGCAGGGTTGATTTTTACAGCAATGACGGTGAATTAAGTTTAAACGGCATTTCCCTGCAGATTATACATTCACCTGGCCATTCACCTGGCTCTATCTGTATTTACTGGCCGGAAAAGGAGGTTTTGATTTCAGGTGATGTGGTGTTCAGCGGCAGTATCGGAAGGACAGATTTTCCGGGCGGAAGCGGAAGTACATTAAAACAAAGTATTGAAAAAATTTCACCAGTTAAAGCGAAATATCTTCTTCCGGGGCATAATGAAATTGTGGAGGGCACAGAGGAGATCCAGCGGAACTTCGAATTTATCAAACAATCATTTTTTTCTTTTTTATAAATTAAATCGATAGTTCAGCCGGCGTAGCTCAGTGGTAGAGCAGCTGATTCGTAATCAGCAGGTCGGTGGTTCAACTCCACTCGCCGGCTCTGAATTATGAAGCCAAATTAAGCAGTTAAAAAGCTTTGTACGCTAACCTCTTTTCTGTTTTTGCAAATATAATTTTCATGTTCAGCCTTACTGTGTTTGATGTTACTTATTTCTTTTTTCCACAGAACCAGGTATCGAAAAGTATTCTTTCCCTTTTTCCTGAAATGAAAATATCATTGGTTTCAACACGTGGAATTTCAGATTTTGGAGTTCCTTTGGATACAAAACGCGTTTTCCCCCTAAAGGTTTCTTTCCCTGTCTTTGGATCATAATGTGTTATATCTATTGTTATATTGCAACAGAATTCTTTTTTTGGATTGCAGGAAAAATTTATTACTTTTGCTATTCCAATTACTTTACCATCTTCCATTGCCATTGCTGAAGAGGGAATTTCTGATTTGTCAAAATAGGTAGGAAATTTATATGTAACTTCTGCATACAGATTAGTACAACAAAAAAGTAATGGGATTATTAAAAATATTTTTTTCATAATTTGTCCCCCTTCTATTTATATTGTTATGTCAAAAGTTTTTCAGAATCAATGTTAAATAGAGCGTGTCCCGAAGCAGAGGAGTCTTTGTTTGTGGGCAAAGCAAGCGCAAAAAACAAAACATAGAAACAGTATTTGAGAGAAAAAGAAAATAAGGCATGCTATAATTGTTTACCTTCAACAAAATTAATTATAGTAACCATACTTTATGGGAGAAATAGTAGCATTTCAAGAGGAATTTCGTCAAGCATTACCAAACCAGGAGTTTCCCCGAAAAAAGGCATCAAATCTCACTAAAGGCAATAATGGCAGTAATAACCCTGAAATACCAAGTGGTAAAGTGTTTTTTTTAAACCCATTGCATCGCAGCCGGCAATGAGTGTCTTTCTGCAGATGAAGGGTCCAAACTGTTTGAGGCACGGCCTTTGTGCCGTGGCGAGTTTTTGGACCCGCTGCTTTAAGATGCTCTTTGCCGGGAAGCCGCAGGCTAAAAAGCAGGTCAAAGATCCCGGGCTTGTCTCGGGAGTGCCTTTTCTTTTGGTACTTTTCTTTGGAGCAAGCAAAGAAAAG
>JAJRXD010000003.1 GCA_024276465.1 Deltaproteobacteria bacterium | reverse complement strand
CCTTGCGTCAACCTGCTGAACATTGTTTACATCCCTTCCGGAAAGTATCTTCCGGGCCATCTCCCCGGCCTGAATGCCCACATCAAATGCATCAATCCCAATGGACATTAATGCACCTGTTTCCACATACTTTTCTGAAAACGCGATTACAGGTATTCTGTGTTCCATGGAGAACAGAAAAAGAAATTCTACTGTCTCAGGGGTAACCACTGTTATATCCGGCAGCATCCAGAAAACATCGATCTTTTCCTTCATGCCCATCAGGGCACCGGGAACCTCCCCTGGCCTGTGAATCTGCCGGGCAATAAGTCTCAGCCCAAGCCTGCCTGCAGCATCCTGTGCCCTTTTAACCATATGGCCTGTCCTTTCAGGATCATATAACAGCCCCATGGTTTTCATTTCAGGCAGGGCAAGAGACAGTGAAAGCAACTGCTTTTCAGGCGGTATATTTAAACTCACACCGGTTATGTTTCTTTCCCCTGAAAGGATGGTCCGGGGATTAAGCACCATGAGATAAACAATTGGTATGTTTTTAATCCCTTTTACACTCAAAAGTGCGTCCCTTCCAATTGCAATAATCATCTCAGGCCTGATCATGCTGATCTTTTCTATAAGGTCTTTTCCACCCAGTTCCGATACAACAATCCTTTTGATCTTCCCGGGACAGATACTTTTAAACCCTTTAAGCGCCTGTTCATATGGTTTGATCCTGCTGCTCTGTACTGCCACTATCTCCTGGCCTGCGATAGCAGCGCCAGTAAAGAAAATAAAAAAAAATAAAATCCAGAATTCAAAATATAAATAGTTTGAGGAGAGTGTTTTCATTCTATTCTTCTTCGTTTTTCTATAGATGGTGAAGTTCTATGGTGAAAATACAACCGATATAAGAAAAAAGTCAACAGATAAATACAACCATAGGGTGTTAGACATTTTATTATTTATCTATGATATTAAAGAAAATGGATAACAGAGAACAGTGTCAAAAAACAGCAATCCCGAAAAGACACAGTTTTATAGAAGTTGAGTTTGAGAATTGGCTGAGATCGATAAAAAAATAGGTCGAAAAATCAGAAAATTAAGGAAAAGCTGGGGGCTGTCTCAAATTGAGCTGGCTGAAAAGATAGGACTGTCTTTTCAACAGGTCCAGAAATATGAGAAGGGATTTACCACCATGTCAGTATTCCGTCTTAATCAGATTTCTGATGCTCTGGGTGTGCACATCAACACTTTTTTTGAAGAGGAGGAACAAATTTTCAAGGTTTCAGGGCCTGTATTGGAATACAGTTCAGAAAAGGCTGTTCCGGAAACTTTTCCACCCCTGGACAAGGAAGAAATCGCTTGCCTGAAGTACTATAGAAAGCTCAGTAACAGCAAATTAAGACAAGGTTTTTTGAAACAGTTGAAAGAGATTGTTAAACTGGAAAGGAAACAGTTAGTCAGGCGTTAAACATTCATAAATACCCATGCAAAATATCAAGGACATCCCCCTTTTTAACCGTCCACGGGAAAAACTTATTGCTCAAGGGGCAGAAGTTCTTTCAGACACAGAACTTCTTGCAATATTATTAGGAAGTGGGGTAAAAGGTAAAAATGTGTTTCAAATAGCCCACAGTATTGTGAGAAGGATTGACAGACACAGGGAAAAACTGAATGTAAAAAACCTTGAAACAATTGAAGGTGTGGGGGTTGCCAAAGCCTGCCTGATTGTGGCAGCATTTGAATTTGCACGGCGCAGGTTGTTCAGGGATTCGGTTACAGTTCAAAGGCCAAAGGATATTTTGCCGCTTGTTTCACATATTGCCGACAAAAAGCAGGAGAACTTTGTCTGCATATCCCTGAATGGTGCCAATGAGGTTATTGGGAACAGGGTGGTTACAGTAGGTCTTCTAAATTCAACCCAGGTTCATCCACGGGAGGTGTTTGCTGATGTTATTTCTGACCGGGCAGCATCTGTTATTCTTGTCCATAACCACCCGTCCGGCATACTAAAACCAAGCCCGGAAGACCTGTCTATGACAAAGCAGATAGTTGAGGCAGGCAGGATACTTGGAATATCCGTGCTGGATCACCTGATTATTACAAAGAAGGGTTATCTATCGTTCAAAAAAAAAGGACTGATTGAGTAATTGGCACTGGCTTCATGGAACCGATCTAACCGAAAGAACTATAAACTCCCCATTCACGACCCAACACCAGTCATTCTTAACCAGATTAACCAGACATTTGAACACAGTTGACAATTATATTTTGCTTGGCTATTGTTCAGTAATGTATGATTTCAAGAAAGATCTAATACAGATAAAGCAAGCCGGGCTTTACAGGGATCTGCTTACAATACACTCTCAATCTGCTCCCAAAACAGTCGTTGATGGCAGAGAGATGCTCATGATGGCTTCCAACGACTATCTTGGGCTGTGCTTTCATTCCAGGATGAAAAAAATGGCACAACAGGCTTTAAAAAAGTGGGGCACAGGTGCAGGTTCAGCAAGGCTCATTAGTGGAAATATGAGTCTTTTTTCTGATCTTGAAAAAAAGCTGGCAAGTTTTAAAGCAACTGAAGATGCACTTGTTTACAGCACGGGTTACATGGCAAATGCAGGGATACTTTCTGCTTTGGGGGGGGGAGAGGATGTTATTTACAGTGACGAGCTGAATCATGCAAGTATTATTGACGGCTGCCGTTTGAGCCGGGCAAGAGTTGAGATTTACCGTCACAGGGACATGGCTGCGCTTGAATCACTGCTCAAGAAAGGGAAGAAATACGGAAAAAGGATTATTGTAACCGATGGTGTTTTCAGTATGGATGGAGATATTGCACCTGTGCCTGCCCTGGTTGATCTTACCCAAAGGCATGAAGCCATTCTTATAGTTGATGATGCCCATGCTACAGGTGTTTTAGGAGAAAGAGGCAGAGGGACATTAGAGCATTTTCATCTGTGCGGGACAACCGATACAGTTATCATGGGGACTATGGGCAAGGCAATGGGGTGTTTTGGTGCTTTTATAGCAGGAGGCAGAGATCTTAAAAAATTTCTCGTCAACTGTTCCAGAAGTTTTATTTTTACCACAGCCCTTCCGCCCTCTGTTTTGGCATCTGCGCTGGAAGCACTTCAAATCATTAAAAAAGAGCCGGAAAGAAGACAACGACTCAGGGACAATTATTCTTTTTTCAGAAAAGCTCTTAATGAACTTGGATTTAATACCCTTGAAAGTGAGACCCAGATTATACCCATTATGATGGGTTCTTCAGTAACAGCACTTGATTTTGCAAGACACCTGTTTGATAAGGGTCTTTTTATTCAGGCTATCCGGCCCCCAGCAGTCCCGGAGGGCTCAGCAAGATTGAGATTAACTGTTATGGCAACACACACAATGGAAGATATCAAGCAGGCACTTGCGATTCTTGAAAAAGCCGGCAAACGGTTCCGGATTATTTAAACCTGAGCTGAGCGATATTTCAGATAACTACGGTTAGTGTCGTGTCAACAATATAAAGTCGCATATCATTGCGAGCTTAGCGAAGCAATCTTGTGCTTTTTGCCAAAAAGATTGCCGCGGCCTTCGGCCTCGCAATGACTATCTTTGTTACGCTGTTACAGATTTGACACAACATTAGTGTAACAGCAGGATTTGTGAGATCATATTTTTTTAGAATCGCTCAATTCAGATTAAAGAAAGACTGACAGAATGCACTATACTATTAAAGGAGATGGAAAGCCTGTTATTCTGATACATGGATGGGCAATGCATTCAGGGGTATGGGCTGATTTCGCCGAAGGTTTTACGGAAGGATATCTGACTGTCGCTGTTGACCTGAGGGGGCATGGAAAATCTGTTTCCATGGATGGGCCATACAATTTTGCAAAATTTGCTGAGGACATATCCAGCATGATTTGCAAACTCAAGCTTAAAGATGTTACTCTCATCGGATGGTCAATGGGTGTCTCAATAATATTGAAAATGTTTGTCCGATCACTTCCTTTTGTTGATTCCCTTGTGCTTATAAGTGGCAATCCGTCTCTTGTGAGCAGACAGGGATATGACAGGGGAATTCCTGGAGTTACAGTAAAAAGGCTTTGCAGACAAATTGAGAGGGATTACACAAGAGGGTTGCAAAGCTTCTACGACCTCCTTTTTACTTCTGAGGAACTTGATGTGCTGCAAAAGACCAGCAAATATTCTCTGGTTGTGGATAAAAATTGTCTTCCTTTAAAAAATGCTGCTCTGGAGTCATTGAAATGCCTGCAAACTGAAGACCTCAGGCCGTCTCTTGATAATATATGTGTGCCAACGTTGATTATCCATGGCAGTGAGGATAAGATCTGCAACCCTGAGGCATCACATTACATGCATGAAAGGATTGGCAGTGCAAAACTGTTTTTTCTTGAACAGACAGGCCATCTGCCTTTTATTACAAGAAAGCACGAAGTTTCCGGTGCAGTTAAGGGATTTCTTAATATGCGCAGCAGGAATTGATTCATTTTTTGAAAGGCTCTCTGTTTTTGCAGGGGAATTCATAAACTTTGATGAGTATTATAGATAAAAACTTTGTTAAAAATTCGTTCAATTCAAGTGCTTACACCTATGATAATCACGCAGGTCTCCAAAAGCGAATGGTGAAACAGCTTTTGGCACTGTTGGATCATGGCTGCACAGGTGTTTCGAAAATCCTTGATGTGGGAATGGGGACCGGTAATTTTACTGCAGGGCTTAAGGAAAAATTTCCAGCGGCAAGTGTGCATGGGTGTGACCTTGCTCTCAGTATGGTTCTTCAGGCAAGGGACAAACTTTTTCTACAGGCAAACAGCCATCTTTTTTTAACAGCAGACACCGAGTTTCTTCCGTACAAAGACAGTACTTTTGATCTGATAGCATCAAGTTTTACTTACCAGTGGCTTGGAGAATGGGACAGGGCGTTAGAGGAAGCTGCAAGGGCTCTTAAACCAGGGGGCATCTTTGTCTTTTCCGTATTTGGGGGGAGGACTTTCTTTGAACTCAGGAGATCTTATAAAAAAGCATGCATGGCTGCTGGTTACAAAAAGGGTGAGGCGTTTGAGATCGCACTGACAGAGGAAAAAATCAGGCAGAATATTTCATCCTGTGGCTTCACAGATCCATTCACACAGACACGTATAACTGTTGAAACCTATCCTGGTGTAAATGAGGTTGTAAGGTCCATAAAGGGCATGGGAGCAAGAAATGCCTCTGAACGAAGGAACAAAACTCCGGGTGTAAGAAAAGTATGGAAAAAAATGGTTGAGATATATGAACAGGATTTTGGGGTACAGAATAAAATCCCGGCCACCTTTGAAATAATTATGGGCAGAGGTAAAAAAGGCAGGTAAGTAGCGGGTTGTTGAGATATTGATTTATGTGTCTTGCCCTGTTATCCTGTTTTAATGGAGGCTTTTTCTTAAGTTGTAATAAAGAATCCAGAAAATTGCGGCTAACCCGTCTTTCCATCCTATTTTTTTTCCTTCAGAATAGTCTCTTCCACTATATGAAATAGGCACTTCATATATTCTGCATTTAAGTTTAACAAATTTAGCTGTTATCTCCGGTTCAACACCGAAGCGTTTTGACTTAATTGTAAATTTTGGTAACAGGGAAGCTTTAAAAGCCTTATAGCATGTTTCCATGTCTGTTAAATTAATATTAGTGAGCATATTTGAAAAGGTGGTGAGCACCCTGTTTCCAACATAGTGCCAGTAGAACAGAACACGCTGGGGGCTCCCAGAAAACCGCGAGCCATAAACAACGTCAGCTCTTCCATCCAGAATAGGACCAATAATCCGGGGATATTCGATCGGGTCATATTCCAGGTCCGCATCCTGTATGATTATTATATCGCCCCTGGCGTGCTTAAACCCTGTCCTGAGGGCAGCACCTTTACCCT
This sequence comes from Deltaproteobacteria bacterium, assembly GCA_024276465.1. Classification (GTDB taxonomy): domain Bacteria; phylum Desulfobacterota; class WTBG01; order CAIYCZ01; family CAIRTM01; genus JAJRXD01. The sequence goes on along the minus strand of JAJRXD010000003.1, from coordinate 30,859 downwards.
GGTTTTTTTCATGAAAAAAAATTCTTATGACATCATCATCGCTCGGCATGTTCTTTAAAGCATCCTGTGTGCCATCTGATGAACAGTCATCTATTATTATTATCTCTTTATCAAGATGGACTTTTTGTACACGGCTGATGACTTCAAGTATTGTATCTTTTTCATTAAAAACAGGTATAATAACAGATAATTTCATTGCTGATTAACCCTCTCATGTAAATATCTTTTTTAAACGTAAAATAAATTATTCTAAATGTAAACAGTTATCGTACAAACTTTCTGTTACAAGAAATGATTGATTTGTCTGATTAATTTATTTATAAACTAAGTTGTCAATTTTTCAAAACATTGTTTTTTCAGGAACAAACCTGGGTTGTCAAATCATTATTATGATGGATAATAAACAGCCCATATTGTCAATCAATCCCGGATTGTGCTGCAGGAACTTCAGCGAAATTCAGGAATTATATATGGAGAGGTTGAGATGAAAAAGAAACTCAAATGGCTTATAAAACTAGCTTTTACAATAGCACTTTTTATTCTTATATTTAATCCCGGTTTTTTGGGAATTCACAAGCAGTTTATTCCTGTAACCCTCGAGGGGTTGTGGCAGGAAATTACAGGCATTGATTTATCTTTCTTTGTTACATGGATACTTGTGGCAATGCTGATAAAGGCGCTGGGCATGCTTTCAAGCATGTTTCGCTGGAATCTTCTTCTCAAAGGTCAGGCAATCAAACTCCCCTTCCGCCATTTAGCAGGAACATTTCTGGTGGGGAGATTTTTTGGCATGTTTCTGCCAAGCACAATTGGGCTTGATGGCTACAGGCTTTTTGATGTGGCCAGGCATACGGGCAAGGTTGTCGAATCAACAACTGTAATCTTAATCGAAAAACTTATTGGTTTTATTGCTCTGACATTTCTGGTCTTCTTAACCCTGCCCCTGGGGTTAAGATTCCTGCCAATCAAGCCCCTTATCCTTGGGATTATCCTTCTCATGTTAGCTGTATTCATACTGTTTTCATTCATACTGCTCTTTAATCCAAGAATAATACAGATACTTATAGCTGTTTTTCCCCTGCCAGGACGAAAAAAATTTCAGGGAAAACTTGACAAAATTGCCCGTGCTGTTTCTGCCTACAGCGGCCAGAAAATACTTCTTGCCAAAGCCCTGGTGCTTGGTTTTTCCGTTCACCTTTGTACAGCTCTTATGTATTTTGCCACTGCCATGGCCATTAAAACAACAAATGTAGATATCCTGGACATACTTTTCACAAGCCCCCTGATGATATATGGAACCGTGTTAGGACCGTCGATTGGGGGGGAAGGTATAAGGGAAATTGTGTTTGCGCTGATATTAGGGGCTAAAGCCGGGGCTGTCAAGGCCGTGCTTTTTGCCCATCTTGGTTTCTGGGTGGGTGAAATATTGAGTCTTGCCGGAGGCATAATCTATCTCATCAGGCCTGCAGAGTACAAACCAAAGTCAGAAGAAATCAGGGAAGTATTGCAGACTTCCAGAGAAGAGATTTCCAGACAGTGGGTGACCCCTGAAGAGTTAAAAACAGTTAAAACAAACTTAAGGGAGGCAGTAACTGCAGGTGTTTTTATGGGGCTATGGGCTGGATTTATTGTTGGTCTCATTGAAGCATTGGTAACTATTTTCTCCTTTTCCAATTTGTCTGAACAAACTGTTCTTTACTGGGGGCCATTAATCTATTCTGTTCTTGGAGGATTTTTAGGACTTGGGTTCAGCATTGTCACCTGTGGGTATACTTTTTTTAATCTTGAAAGGTATATTCCTGAAAAACTGTGGTCAATAAGTTTTGTTTCAGTCCTCATCCCATTTGCATTTGTTATAACAAGATTCCGTATTGTCAGGGATGTTCTTCATGAACGGCAGCTTGCGCCTGTTGAGAACCTGGCGATTTTTGCCCTGTTTGCCCTGTTGTTTGTGATCTTATACTGGGCTTTAATGAAACTATTAAAAAACAATGTTTTCAGGTTTATTTTCAGGGGATATGGAGCGCCTGTTCTCTGGGTTCTTTTTTTTCTTTTTTCCTTTGGTTTTAATCAAGTCAATCTTTATTTTGAAAAACAATCCGGAGACAACTGGCAGCAATCTCCCTTTGACCCAACACCAAATATTATTTTAATTATGGCGGATGCCCTGCGTGCCGGACACATTTCAGCATATGGTTATAAGGAAAACAGAACACCTAACATAGACAGTCTGGCTGAGAATGGAATTCTTTTTGATAACTGCTTTGGCCAGTCATCATGGACGAAACCACAGGCAGCCACCCTGCTTACATCCCTTTACCCGTCCACTCATAATACATATTTAAAACCTCAGGTGCTTCCTGGTAAAATAGAGACCCTTGCTGAAGTTATGAAAAAGACAGGATACAGGACAGGAGGTATCGTTTCCAATATAAACCTGTCGCCCATCTTTAATTTTCATCAGGGATTTGACTATTACTGCTATCTGGCCCCGGATTACTTTTTTTATGCCAGCGAATCTTCATCCAAGCTGTGTCTCTACAGCTTTCTTCGCTTAGTGAGAGAGAGGTTTCTCAGCAAGAAAAAATATGTTTATAACTACTATCAGAATGCAGATGTTGTAAACGGAAAAGCTTTTGAATGGCTTGAAAAGGCAAAAGACTCAGCTTTTTTTCTTTTCCTCCACTACATGGATCCCCATGACCCCTATTTCCACCACCCTTATAACGGGGAATGTGTGGCACGGGTGAGTGAGCCAAACCCTCGTGCTGAAAAAGCTGAAAAGATGCGCAATTTGTATGACAGTGACATTTCCTATATGGATGAGCATGTTGGAAAATTATTAAAATTTTTGAAGGATACCGGCATATATGATAACTGCATGATAATTTTTACTGCAGATCATGGCGAAGAATTTTTTGACCATGGGGGATGGTGGCACGGGACAACTTTGTTTGAGGAACAGATCCACATTCCCCTTATTATCAAACTGCCTGATAAAAAAAGGGCGGGGAGTATTGACAACAGACTGGTCAGGACTCTTGATATTTCTCCCACCATTATTGATGCAGCCGGTGGAACCATACCTGAGGCTATGCAGGGCAAAAGCCTTTTGAAGGAAGCAGACAAAACCAGCAGGATTGTTTTTTCGGAAGAAGACCATGAACACAATGTCATCAAGTCACTCAGGACTGAAAAGTGGAAACTTATTTTAACAGAGGAGACAAGCCCGAGAATGTATGCCCCAGTTATGCTTTTTGATATTCAAAATGATCCTGAAGAGAAAAATAATCTGGCTGCCTCCTATCCTGACATAATAAAAAGTTTGAATGAAAAAATTGAGGAAATAACAGACACAATAAGTGCGGGCGCATACAAGGCACAAGAGGGAAAAATGGATGAATCAACCAGGGACAGGTTGAAAGCATTGGGATATGTCGACTAAAAAAAAACTTCTTATTATCGGGATGGACGGGGCTACCTGGGATGTGATTGAGCCGCTTTGCAGGAATGGACACCTTCCAGCCTTCAGTTGCCTTGTTGAAAATGGAGTCAGGAGCCAGCTGGATTCCACCATCCCACCAGCCACCTTTCCGGCATGGTCAACATTTATGACAGGTAAGAATCCCGGCAAACACGGGATTTTTGATTTTACGGAAAGGATACACGGCACATATAATGTCCGTTTTCTGAACTCAACTTATTGCAAATCAAAAAGCCTGTGGCAGATATTAAGCCGTTCCGGCTTAAGAGTTGGTGTTATGGGTGTTCCAGTTACATATCCCCCCGAGGATATTAATGGATTTATGATAAGTGGATTTGACTCGCCTGTTTCAAAAAATATTGACCATTCGTTTATTAAGCCCCCGGAACTTTATCATGAAATAATAAACAATGTTGGTGAGTACAGTATTTCAGACCTTCTTGAAAATTTCATGAATGGAGAACAGTGGTATTACAGTGCCCGCAGGAAATTATCAAGTTCCCTTGAAATGAAGACCCGTGCAGCCCTTTATCTTTACCGCAGGGAACCGTGGGACTGTTTTATGGTTTTGTTTGGCGAGTCTGATACTGCCTCTCATCACTTCTGGAAGTTTTATGACAACTTATCCCCACGGCACGAAACAACCGATGATCTCCTGTCTAATGTAATTCCTGATATTTATAAAAAGCTGGATGGTGTTGTAAGTGAATTTATGGAGAATCTGTGGGATGATACAACCATCCTCATTGTGTCTGACCATGGTTCAGGAGGAGTTTCCGACAAAGCTGTCTCAATTAATAAATGGCTTCAGCAGGAAGGATTTCTCCACCTGAACAGTTGCCCCACATTGCTTGAGGGTAGTCTGGAATTTTTAAGAAGGGCAGGGTTAAAATACCTTCCCCACAGGTTTCAGGAAAAAGTTTTCAGATCACGATTAAGATATTTTGCCCAGAAGATGGAATCAAGTTCCCGTTTCAGGAGTATTGAATGGGATAAAACAGCAGCATTTTCAGAGGACCTTGGCCATTGTCCGAGTATTCATGTTAACTTGAAGGGAAGGGAGCCTGAGGGAACAGTATCCGGGGCAAAAGAGTATGACAGAATAAGGGAGAAAATAATTGAGAAGATATCACAGTGGCAGGATCCTGAGACAGGCAGTTCAATTGTAAGCTCTGCATGGAAACGGGAAGATGTGTATAAAGGAGATTATGTGCATCTTGCACCAGATATAATTCTTGATTTTAACACTGACAGGGGTTACTCATACTTTTGCCTTCCCCACAGATGCTTTTCGTCAGATGAGGTGTTTAAAAGGTTTCCCAAAGATGAACTTTCCGGTGCACGTCTTTTGAGTATGAGCGGGTCACACAGGCAGGAAGGGGTCTTTCTCTGTTCCGGCGATTCATTGTCGCTGGGTGGTAAACTTTCCGGAAAGACAGCTATTCAGGATATCACTCCAACCATATTATCGTTTTTTGGAATACCTGTTGACAGAGATATGGACGGCCAGCAATTAAACATTTTTGGAGGCGGGAAGAACCACCCCTCTGGACCTGATGTTTGTGATGAGAAAAACAGTGAATTTGTGCCTTATACTGAAGAGCAGGAAAAGAAAGTGGCTGCGCGGCTTAAAAGCCTGGGGTATTTAGACTGAATGAAGGAAGGACAAAAAGAGACAGGCTGCCGAACGGGTATGCGCATCATCAGATGAGGCTTGCAAGAAACTTATCTGCTGACATTATGCGAACGTCATGGCGCAGATGGTCAACGCCGGAAGCATTCACCACCTGATATGTAAAAGGAATGTTGAGCCGCTGCTTGAAATAAAGCAGGGATGTCACAGAGTTTATCCCGATTTATCGGGGTTTCTCGAAATGACAGATTTTTATAGTTTTCGTTCGGCCACTAATTATAAAACGTTTTCCAGTTTGTGCTGTATCAACTTATTAACGCTTTCACCATTTTGCAGGGCTTTAATTGCGAGCGCCTTATGCAAGTCTGTGGGAATTCTTAAGGAAATTTTACCGGAGTATTTTTTGTTTGCTGTTGGTGAAGGCAATGGTCGGCCTTCTTTTTTTAACAACTTTACCGCTTCTTCAACGACTTCACATAACTGTGCGAAGACCTTGGTTTCATTTTTCCCGTGGACTCCCCCGATTATCAGACTGCCGGTGCGATGCCTATGTAACAGTTATCTTCCACAGACCATTCGACAATTTTTAAATATTTGTCTGTAAGTTTTTTACTCATTTCCTTAGCTCCTGTAATGCCTGTTTAACAGCTTTCTCCTGACAGGGAAGGGCATCATCACTCTGTTTGCCGGAAATAGTACCAATTAAAGGACAATTCTTGTGAAAATAGTTTCGATGACTTCCTTTGCCTCCCTTGTTTTGAAATCCTGCAGATTCCAGTTCTTTAATAAGCAGTTTAATTTTCCGGGGCATATATAAATGCTATCATTTTGATATCACATGACAATATTTTTATTTGCGGTTTTTTATCACATCCCCATTGATCAATTATCAATTCAGGGGTCGGACCAAGCCAACTGCTATCTTCCCCGCAACTTTATCAGGATGGATGGGTCTGTTAGCTGTTTTTCTTAATAGATGTTTTTTGAAACCGGTAACTTCTTTGGCGGGTCTGTTTATGTGTACGAGTGGGTTTATTCATTGCCGTGGTTGGCAACTTTTAGTCTATGGAATGTAAATTGTTGTTTCACTGTCCGGCCACACACGTTTGAAGTCATTTGCATTAAAGGTCAACAGGCGATCTACGGATAACTTACGCGCAACTTTGACAATAAGGGCATCGTAAATAATCCCACCGCTTAAACTCAGTTCAGCCATGTTTTTAATTGTTGAAATATAATCTGCTGAAGAAATAGATACAACTTTAGCCAAAGTAATTACATTTTCATTAATAAGACGCAAGGCAGGTCCCGGCAAAATATTTGGTTTAACTGGAAGGGCAGTTAAGACAGCATACAGTTCAGCTACTGTATGACTGGCAACAATTAAATCAAATTCACCAGCTTTGGCTTTTCTTAGCCATGGGAAAGCACGGCTGTGCATGGGATGAGGCTCAACAATTGCAGCCACAAGGACAGAAGTATCAAATAAAACCTTCATCTCTTTTTCTGAAGCGAAATATCTTTCAACCGTTTATTACGATGAGTATTGACAGCTTTCATGATGTCACCTGTTGCGGTTCCTGAAAAAACCAGCACGCCATCCTTTGATAGTATGTGGGATTCCATGCGCGAAGGTTTTAAAATAATTTCATGTTCACGTTTTTCAATATTTAATGGTTCTCCAGGCTCCAGTCCCAGATCATCTCGAATTTGTTTTGGTATTACAACTCTTCCAAATTTGTCTAAATTTGTCTCCATATAATATCCCTGTATGCTTTATTGGCAATATAGCATGCCAAATGCCAAAAATCAACCCCATAAACGAAATGGCTTTTTCATTTCCCTGCATTAACCCCCTCACTTTTACCCAATCTCCTCAAATGAACAGCCTGATATAAAAGTCCGCTTATAAACAATATGCCTTCTATGGCCATGAAAAAGCAGGGATTTTGACTGAATGAAGGAGGGGTAAAAAGAGACAGGCTGCCTGTTAAAAGGATTGCTCCCCACATTGAAGTTGCCGTAATAATGAAATATTTAAAAAAAACTACGCTGAGTATGCCGGAAATAATAATTATGCCTATTACCCACGGGCTGTTTCCCAGGATGCTTGTGCCTATAAGTCCTCCTGCCAGGAGACCTCCAAGGAAAAACCCTATACGAATCACTGCACGCAGAATAAATCCGCAGATAATACCCAGCAGTATGGCGCATACAACTCCTCCGATGACATCAAAAAAGCTGCTGCCTATTCCATAGCCGATGGAGCCTCCTATAAATGCACCAAACCAGAAAACAGAAACACTGAATATTTTGACACCAAAGAAACAGAGCAGTACCCCAATCAGAATGGTCAGCCACCAGGAATCGATGAGAGAAAAATTTATTCTGTCAAAAATCCCAATCAGTTTTGCAATCAAAGGTTCAATAAACTTATATGTCTGTGAAATGTCCATTATTAATCCCAGTCATCACTATGCAAAGTATTAACCTTACAACTTTAAAATGTAAATTTTAGCCGCAGACACATACAGATTTGCACAGACAAGCAAAGCAGCAGGGAGTATTTCTTTTGTTCCGACACACCGGAATAAAAGAAATATTGTCTTTCCCGGCATTCTTCTGTATGCCAGCGGTTAATCTGTTTTTTGAAACCGTAAAACAGACACTGACAAATGCTTACTCAAGCCTCTTTATAACAACCCGCCTGTTTTCTGCCCTTCCTTCTGCATCATAATTTGAAGCAACAGGATAATCTTCACCATATCCCCGGGACTCAAGCTTTGAAGAAGAAATGTTATAAAAAGTCCTCAGATCATTTTTAATCTTTTCTGCTCGTTTCTGTGAAAGGCTAAGGTTATATTGGCTGGAACCGGTGCTGTCTGTATGACCTGCTATTTCCACCTTGATGTGGGCCAGGGCACCGGAGGAAAGTGCTTTGCCAGCCTCTGCAAGCTGAAGGTGTGATCTCTGGTCAGCCAGTTCTGTTGAGTCATACTTGAAATTAATTTTAATGGTTACTTCCTTTGGTTTTACAATTATTTTCCTTGATCCCCGGATACCCCTTGTTCTTATCTTAACCTCTTCAACAGCAGATTCACCGCCCAGCTTATTGATAAGCTCATCAGCTGTAACCAGGCTGTCATCTTCTGCAAATGATGATGCATATGACATTAATAAGATAGTGATAACTAATGGTAATGTTTTCATATTCTCCTCCCTGAAAACCTTAAAATATGAAAATGCAAGTTTCGGGCGCATGAAGATAACTTAATCTGCGTACAGTCCCCTGCTGTATATTCTGAGGCAGCTTATGTGAGAACTGAAGCATGAATATCTTTTCAGTTTCTTTGCACTTAAAGGTTTTAATCTGACACAAGTACTTATTTGCAAAAAAAAGGGTGATGTCCCTCGTTAACCCTCTCCGGAATTGGCATACAACAAACTATGCCGGAAGCATTACTGAGCATGAGATTTGATAGGAGAAACATGAAACTCTTTTGCCTTTTTCCTTGCTTGAAACAGGTCGTAAGCTGCCTGTATTTTAACCCACAGCTCGGCAGATTGCCCGAAAAGCATTTCCAGGCGTATGGCCATTTCCGGAGTCACTGCTCCTCGACAGTTTAACACTTTGGAAAGGGTTTTGCGGCTCACACCAAGCCTCCTGGCTGTTTCAGCAACCGAAAGGTCAAGGGGAGCCAGGATTTCTTCCCTGATCAGCTCTCCCGGGTGGGCTGGATTGTACATTGCCATATTGAGACCTCCTTAATGATAATCCTCGTAGTTTACAATCTCTACGTCTTCACCTGTAAACCGGAAAGTCACTCGCCAGTTGGACTGAACGGTAATTGCCCAGATGCCTTTCCGCGCACCCCTCAATTCATGAAGTCGGAAACCAGGGAAATTACACTGAGCAGGGTTAGCCGCCTGATCCAAAACAGTAAGAACTTTTCGCAATTTGGAACTATGGCTCGCTTGAATAGCTGCTTTGCTGCCAGTGCGATAAAACTTCTCAAGTCCCTTATGGACGAAGCTCTTAATCATATACTGAAGTGTAACCTATTGGGTTGCATATGCCAAGCAAAAAAAACAAAAATCCAAGCCTTTTATTTTTATGCTTATTGGCTGTTGCCCACTGGCTGTTTTTCTCATTGTTTTGGCATTTGGCATTTTTAAACTTTGTTCCTATGTGCCTATTCCCTATTGCCCTTATCCAATCCATTCGCGCATGAATGCGCTCCTACATCTGTTTTGCTTCAATCCTCTAATCCTATGTGCCTGGTTGTTATCTTTGACATTTTCAACTGCTATTTAATCAGTATCGTCAGGCTGTCTTCAACCCAGACTGATTTTTTCAGTTCCTTAACATATACTCCAATATCCCTTGTGCCTCCTGTATCCTTTGGCGTTATGGATCGAAACGCATACTTCTGAAACTGATAGTGTTGTATCTCAAGAGGTGTTAAACTCGCAATTGCTTTGATCCTCTCCAAACCAGTGGGCCCCTCTACAACAAATTCGAAATTATCATAATTATCTGACGGAATTCTGTAAATTGTGTTTGCCCTTATCATATTTGTCTGCACATACCTGTTGGGAAACAGGATTGTTATGTTTCCACCAGAGCCAATATCAATCAGTGTAAGATAGCAGTCCCTGTTTGCCCTGCAGTAGAAGCTGATTTTATCACCCATCCGGTATTTTACGCGATCAGTCCAGATGTCTATGTTAAAATCCGGATCAACCTGAGGAACTGGCTGCTCAAGAACCGTGAGTTCTTCAAAAACCACACGATACTCCCCGGCAGGCGGGGGAGCAGGGAGATTAACTGCTGGCTCTATCATGGAAGCTATTGATTTTGTTTTTTCTATAATGGTGCTGGCAGTGCTTAGTATTTCACCATTTTCACAATTAATAAGCCTGGTATTTGCATCAACAAATCCACCCATATCCGTAACCGTCCCGATAACAATTGCTTCTGCTCCCAGGAGCTTCCCGATCCTGTTTGAAGTCTCCTTGTCAAAAAGTTTTGAGCGTGCAATATTGTTCTCATCCATTACTCTTTTCAGGTGATTCCTTTCAACCAGTGTAAAATCCCCTGATTGCTGAAGATAAGTGGTAATCTTTTCGGCAATCAGTTCGCCAAGAAGGCAGGGTTTACCGTCAAGGGTTGACAAGTCAGCAACGGCTATCCTTGATAGTGTTTTCGGTTTATAGCCTTTAACCATCTGCATGGTAATGGACCAGACTTTGTCGTTGAACCGGGCTGCTGTTTCAGAAGCTGTGTTGTTGCTTTTGTCATGGGCCCAGTTAAAACAGGCATTTGAAGCAAATCCCGGCAGGTAGGTTCCGCCAACGCTCCGCCTGTCACCAGCCACGGTTTCAGCCCTGCCTTTCATCCAGGACGCACGGACCATAACATCAACTTTTGAATTGTCCCTGTAAAATGTTTCGGCAATCAGCAGGACTGTGCCGGGTTTGAACCGTTCCCTGTTGCTTGCTGTAAAATCAAGTTTGAAAGTTCCTTCCTTTTCATAAAATGAAAGCTGTCTGTCAATAAGGCCATAATCTGAAAAATCAACCGCATTCTCTATCCTGCAATTTTTTATAAGATAACTTTTTATTTTCTGCATTATAAGCTGTTCAAACCTGCCCATTTTTCGGGTTCTGGAATTTACTGCCATAACCACCAGGGTAATATCTTCAGGATTAATATTTTGCAAACCCAGCTCGCCTCTCTCCCATTTTCTCACTACTTCTCTGTATGGACAGCAGACCGTGTTTGCAAGATACTCAGCACCGTTATCCACGATTTTAAAGGGGTTGCTCTCAGTCCCAAGGGGCAGTGTTACTGGTTTTGTGTCTTTTAACCATGAAACGATTCTTCCTGAGCGGTAAAACTGTTCTTCAACCATCAACCCTTCAATGAATCGGTTTGAATCGGTTTGTTTCCCTGTAACGCTGACATAAATATTTTTGCTGCTTGGGCCATAATCTTTAACATTCAACAGCAGAATAACGTCAGGAGACTCTTTTCTCTCACAGTCTGTCTCAGGTGTTTCTATTGGCTTGTTATTCAGGATCTTCATCCAGTGTGCACCTTTTATATCTACTATACTGAAATTTTTTCGGGTAAGCTGCTGTCTGAGTCTGTCTGTTACAAAAGTTCCGAACTGGCTGACAGTTCTCTTTCCAATTGAAGACTCTTCTATGATGGCAAGGTTTGCAGTGGCAAAGTCTCTGTTCCTTAGTGTTTCTGCCAGTTTGGCTGAAAGCACCTCTATTCTCTCTTCGATATCATCTTCCTGTTCAGTTCCAGATTTTACCTGATGTGAAGCACAGCCAAAACAGTAAAACAGAAAGAAGAGATAAGTCATGCAGCATATTTTCCATTGTTTCATTGCTTTCCTCCCAAAACAAGGCAAGAGCCTTTTTAATAATGTCAAAAATTCCATTTCGTCTCTTCCGGATTTTCATAAAACCTTCACAGGTAACTCCGCAAAATTACCGGAGTTAAGGCGTAAGCCTTTTATGAAACCTTTACAGGTTAATTCCGGATTAACTCCTGTAGTTTATTGTCCATTGGCTATTACCCATTGCCTATTGCCTATTCCCTATTGCCTATTCCCCAATCCATTCGCGCATGTCGAAGATCCCACTTGCGGGGAATGCGCTCCTACATCTGTTTTGCTTTAATTCTTTGTCCCTGGCCTTTAGTCATTTGACATTGATTTGAAAAATTCTGCTCCTTAATTATGCTATTATCAGACGTAAAAACATTTAAATTCTTTTCATTTTACAGAACGTGTCATTCCTTTTTCTGTTTTAAAAGGCTCACGTCTTAACTCCTTTGTGCCTTTGATCCTGTGTGTCTGCCCTGCTGTTTTATCATAAGCATTATCAATAATGTCATCAACAAAATCTGACAAAACAGCTGTATGTCTGCCCAGGATTTTTTCCTGTTCTTCAAGGTCTTTAAAGACCATATTGGTGTCTGAAAAGCCAAGGGCATCTATTTTTGATTCCTTTATTTTATTAAAAAGATGCCGGACAACTTTACCGAGGGCATACTTTCGCGTACTTTCTGAAGTTCGGCCGATATCCGTAAAAGTCTCTGTAACACTGAAAAGGATGGCTTTTGATACAGCATCCTGCACAACAATATCACAAATCACATTGCATGAATATTTCTGTGAGAGGAATTGCGCTGATTTTGCAATTTCTTTCGGTACGCCAATCTTCAGGTTTCCCCGGAGGCTGAAACTTCTGGTCAAAGTATCGGGAAAACCATATTCCAGCATGGCTCCTTGCAACTGTTTTTCAAGCTCTAAAAGCACTGGATCTGGAGCACAGCTATTTAAAGCAGAAGTATTGTCTTCTCCATAACTGGTATTAAACGGCAGAAGCAAAAGAAAGGCCATTAACGGTAAAATAATTGTGTGTTTCATAGTTATCCATTGAAATGCCGAATGGGTTAAGGCCAAAGGGTTTAATGTCAAATGTCAAAATCCAAATGCCAAATGAATTTCAAAAAAAAACAATGCCAAAAAAACCTGAATCAAATTCCTTGTAATTTGAGCTTTGTGATTTGACATTCCTTTGAACTTTGATCTTTGGCATTTGTCATTGATTTGAACTTTGGGGTTTGATATTTGACATTGTTTCCCAGGGGTTTTGTCATTTGTCATCCCTGCTTCATTCCATCACATTTCTAAGCAGCCTTGCATATTGCATAACTTTCCTGCAGTATGTCTGTTTGTCAACCACAAGTTTTTTTCCGTCAATATAGGTGATAATTATTTCCTCTTTCTGTGCGCCCCAGCCAGGCCCTGCATAATAGTATTTTGCAGGTGTGCACCAGTCCTCAATCTCAAAGCGGGAAATGGCTTGGGATGGATTATCCTTTTGCACTCTGCCAAAGACATGGTTAAGATACCAGGTGCCTGCATAAAGAGATGCACGGGGATTAAACGGATCATTTTTAATCTTTATTCCCTGCGCTTTTAGTGATGCATATGCGTCTCTAAAGGTGCTTTTTATTGTCTGCATAAGTCCTTTTGCACTGCTTGTGCTGGCTGAAGCTTTTGGGTTCCCTCCAGACTCAACAAGCACTACAGCACCGATTATTTCCTGTGGCACATCAAATATTTTCGAACATTCTTTTATCAGATTCAGATATGGCTTAAGAGGCTTGATGATCTTATTAGAAAAGGATGCTGCTTTTTTACTGTCTGTAAGCGCTTCTTCTTCCTCTGTTGCTGTAAAGGGCAGAAAAACCTTTCTCATCTCAGCCCATGGGTCATACTGTTCTGTTTCTTCAGTCTTTTTATCTTCTTCAGGAAACACTTCCTGGAGCTGTTTCCATGGATTGGACTGTGCCTGGTCCTTCCCTGAAAGCGCCATTAAAAAGAGGATTAAAATCAGATTTTGTATTGTTTTCATGAAAAACCTAAAAGGATAATGTCAAAGTTCAAAATTCAAATGTCAAATGAAATCCAAAAACAATAATGTCAAAAAACTCTGTTTTATCTCTCCCGGAGTTAAGGCGTAAGCCTTTTATGAAACCTTTACAGGTTAATTCCGGATTAACTCCTGTAGTTTATTGTCCATTGGCTATTACCCATTGCCCATTGCCCATTGCCCATTGCCTATTGGCTATTCCCTATTCCCAAATCCTTTCGCGCATGTCGAAGATCCCGCTTGCGGGGAATGCGCTCCTACATCTGTTTTGCTTCAATCCTCTAATCCTTTGTCCCTCTGTGCCTTTGCAACTTTGTGCCTGGTGCCTATGTCCCTCTGTGCCTGTGTGTTATCTCTTTGTCATTTACAGGATGGCCCACCACCCCTTCTGCTCTTGCCATCCATATGATGCCTGCGAGTCAGCATCTCAATTATGGAATTAATAAAATTCTTTTCAGACAGTACTGGCTGCCTTTCCAAATTTACTGTAACATCAACTGTATGCCCCTTTGTGACTCTTATCTTTTTCTCCCAGTCTTTATATCCCTGCTTCTTTACTTTGACCTTATGGCTGCCGGATTCTATGTTAGTTATTCTGCAAGGCATTGTTCCCTCATAATACCCGTCAAGATATACCTTGGCTTCTTCAGGGCTTCCTGAAATGAAAACAGTTCCTGTTTTTACAGTATCTTCTAATATTGTTTTTTCCCTGACAGTTATTCCTCTTTCTGCACCTGCAAAAAAAAATTTGCCCATCAGTGAGGATGACTCCCAGGGTACCTGCTGTTTGTTTGTTTCGCTGACCACATCAACACGCACCCTTTTAAATACTTCTTCAATTGGCAGGTTGGGAGTTTCCATGTGTTTTAAGAGCTTTGCAGTGTACAAACCATTTCTGCCGGTTCCATCTATGGCAACTGCTCCGGGAGAAGTTGCATATGCGAGAAATGAACCTGTTGGCGCGTCCATCCGTGCAAGTCCCAGAGAGGATGACCTGAAGCTTCTCTTAAAGGGGTTATCACGGCATGCATCAAGAATAATAATGTTTAACCGGTTGCCTGCATAGTCCATTGATCGAAGTACGCTTGATGCACTTATGCATTCATCTATTACTTCATACTCCCTGTCAACAGTTGTTCCCACCGGTACCAGATAATTCTCTCCTTTAACCTGTATGCCATGTCCGGCATAGTAAAAAAGCCCGACCCCTCCTTTTTTGATTTTGTCACCAAAGTTTCTGATAGCGCTGCGCATCTCTTTACGGGTGCAGTCTGTTTTTTTTGTCACCTCAAACCCGCATCTGGACAGTGCCCGGGCAATATCGTTTGCATCATTAACAGGGTTTGCAAGAGGTGAGAATTTGTAACTGCCGTTACCGATGACCAGGGCAATGCGGTGTTCGGAAACAGTTGCATGGGAAAAGCAGGGAACTGCTAATATTAGAATGGTAAAAAACAATGATATTTTTTTCATAAATGAAACCTAAAAGGGAAAATGTCAAAGTTCAAAATCCAAATGCCAAATGAAATAATGCCAAAAAAACCCGTTTTATCTCTTCCGGATTTAAGGCGTGAGCCTTTTATTTTTATGCTTATTGGCTATTGCCCATTGGCTGTTTTTCTCATTGTTTTTTACATTTGACATTTCTTTCAACTTACTTCATTTGCCGGGCGAAAGCTATATCAATTCCGTGCTGGCTCAGTGCAGAAAAGGTTTCCAGGTATTCCTTCAGGTATATGCTGCTGCGGGGATCTTCTTTTAAATATAGAACTTTTGCCTTCCTGCCATTACGGGAAACCTGTTTTATAATACCATCTTTTTCCATAACAGCAATGTCCGTGTCAGGAAAGTATGTCTTTTCTCCAAACAGCAGACAAACCTTTTCTTCGCGTTTTACGAGCCTGCCGATCTGTCCTGTATTCAGAGTGATCAGGGAGCTGCTTCCCTGTGATATCTCAGTGGGGCTTTGCTGGACTGCTTCCCGTCGCACCTTCTGTTCATACGTAAGAAGAATAATAAAGGAAAATATCAACATTACAAGAAAAAGATAGGCAAACAGATCCTTGCCAGGATCCTGTACCTGGGAAAATAAATCACCGCCCCGATGTTTTCGTCCGCGAAAAATCATTTGGTTACTCGTTGTTTGTGTAAAAAAGTTCCTTAAGGGTTAACTCCTGTTAAGCTCGGAATTCAGGCGTGAGCCTTTTATAATAAAATGTCAAAGTTCAAAATCCAAATGCCAAATGAAGTTCAAAAACAAAAATGTCAAAAAACTCATGAGTAGTTCAGTGGTTTTATTCTTTTATCATTTGATATTTATATTATGTTCTTTACCCCAATCCATTCGCGCATAAATGCGCTCCTACATCTGTTTTACTCTAATCCTTCAATCCTCTGTGCCTATGCCCCTTTGCAACTCTGTGCCTGCTCCACCTGTGTCCCTGCCTTTTCAACAACCCTGTAAATCTCGTTATTTATTGCTGCTTCCATGAGTTTGGATTTTTCATACATCTGTTTTGAATAGATATATGTTACCATAACAGCCCCGATGGTTGCTGCAACCAGAGAAGTATAAAGAGCAATGTTCAAGCCCCCCTGAAGTGCTGATGAAAGTGCTTCAGCTGCCTGTATGTCTTTTTCAAAGAGCGTTTCACCCATCCTGCTGAAAGCCTTGATTGTACCCCAGATGGTGCCTGTAAATCCCCACAGCATGAGGGAGTAAATGTAACCGTTTATTGCGGCAAAATGGGTCTGAACCATATGTTCATACTTGATCCATAGCTGCTCAATGCGGTTTTCAATAAGTATGCTGTTTTCAGATTTGCATGCATTTTGCAGCATTTCAAACTGAGTCTTTAAAAATGGAAGTGAGAGGGGGATAAGTTGTTTGTTTTTATCTGTTGCTGTGTACCTGAGCACATTATGAATTTTTACTATTCTTATAGCCATAAGGCACAGATAAACAAGGAAGATGAGGGTGAATATTATTCCTAAATTTTTGACCAGAAATTCAACAAAAAGAATGTTCATTGTTTATACTCCTGGAAACAAGGAAGCTTAAATGCCAAAACACCGATCATTTAAGGTTTTAGTCTTTCCCGGATTTAAGGCGTCAGCCTTTTATTTTAATAAAATCTTTACAGATTAACTCCGACAGATTAACTCCGATATATTAACTCCAATTTTTATAATAACCTCCGGATATAATTTCATTACAACAAACCTTTTGCTTTAAGCAGCTTAACATCCATCTCTTCCTCAAAGCATTCTGCAGGTACACTTATTTCTTCTGCAGAACCTGATCCTGGTTTTTTATAATAAACTGATGTTGGGACAAATACCCCGAATGCACCCCCGGTTTTTTTCAGTTTAAATACTGTGCCAACAACATCTATAAGTTCCTTTATCTCCTCGCCTGACGGAAGTTTGCCAGCAGCCTGGCAGCAGGATACAGCCTGTTCCACCCGGTTGTAAAAATAGTTTTTTGTATGATTGTACATGTAATATCTGACTTTTAAGCCCTCTGTCCTGATACCTGTCTTTTCAATCTGATCTCCAAAATCAAATTCAGGATTTTCACAGATTATCACTGTGCTTGAATAATTCCGGTCAAGGTAGTCTTCTGTGATCTGAGTATTGTCGCTCAAATCATAGTATTGCCCGTTTTTTGTGACAGCCACGGCCTTCATGTCAAAAAGGCTGTAACAGTCTTTAAGTTTCAATCTGTACTGGTTTGAAATACGCCAGCGGTAAAGCAGAGCAGGTTTTTTTTTACTGCTTGCAAATCGTGCCCTGTAAATCTTTGTATAGTTTTCAGGGAGCAGTTTAATGGAGTCCATCCGTCTGTCTGAAGACGAAAAGGCTCTGGCGTCTGTAATGGCTGTAAGGCTTTTGCCAGGTTTTCGAGTTTTTTCTTTAACCTTGTTAGAAGTCTGACTGAATTTAACAGTTTCGTCTTTTACCTCCACGCTCTTTTTCAGTGTAAAATCTGCCTTTTCCTTTACCTCCACTGACTTATCAGGTTCATGCATCTTTGTTTCAGCTTTCGGCAACTTTTCTTCTTCCCTGGCAAGTTTTTCCTGCTGCGTGGTGTTTTTTCTCTCTGCCTGTTTTAAGGATGCTCCCTGCATTGCAAGCTTATTTTTAAGTTTCTCTGTTTTTTTGTCTTTTCGCGCAAGTTTACTCCTCACATACTCCTTCATCTTTTGTGCTTCATCTTTTATCTTCCGTGCTTCTTCAAGCGTTTCTTCCGCTTCTGCTTTTATCCCCGCTGTCTCTTCCTTCATCTTCCGGATTTCCTCTTTTACAGCCATAAGTTCTTTTTCTTCTTCATGCCCGCGGGGAAGGACTTCCTGTGCCTTTTTTGTTTCTTCCTGCTTTTCTGATTTTTCAGGCTGTTTGCCTATGTTCTGATCAGATTTTTGTTTTTCAGCCCCATCCTGTTTATTGTTTACCCGGGGGTCAGCTTTAAACAGATGTGTTACCTTGACAACAGCCTGTTCAGCAGGTTTTTTAATCTGGACTGCCATGGCAATCAGGAGGATAAAAGCTATAACAGCAGACACGCCAACAGTGCCTGCCTTTAAATTACCATCACTGTCAAAAAAAATTTTTCCTGACAAAGTACGACGGCCTTTTTTATTATAGAAGAACATAAAAAATCCTTACGGATTAATTCCGGGTTAACTCCAGTGGCTTATTGTCCATTGGCTTTTCCCCAATCCATTCGCGCATAAATGCGCTCCTACCTCTCTTGCCTGTCCTGCCGAAGCTCGCAGAGCGAAGGAGGATCCCTGTCCTCTAATCCTTCAATCCTCTGCCCCTGGATGTTATCTTTGACCTTTTCTTACAGATTTTCCACAATATCAGGATCGATCAGAGGTGATGTCGGTTTCAAAGGTTTTTCTTTCCAAAGAAAAACAAGACGGTCGATACGGCTGACATACTCAGGATATGCTTTCATAACAAGTGCTCTGTTTTCTTCCTGATATTTTCTGAACAGGTCGCTTTCAAAAAAATCCATCATTGTCTCCTTAGAACCTGGATTGCTGAAAAACTTTTCTCCCCAGAAAAGCGTTTCTGTATAGAGTTCACAGGCATCAAAAGAGCTCTCAATCATCTCCTGACAGGTGAAGATTTCCTCTCTGGTAATTTCTTCAAGGCGTTTGTATTTTTCATCTACAACCGCTTTTTTATCAGGTTTTATTTCACCTTCAAGAGGAAGCAATTTGTAGATTTCCTTATCCCGTCCGAATTTTATATTTTCTTCATAGTCAGTATAACCGGCAATCTTGTTTATATAGAGGAAAAGGTTCTTGAAGCTGGTATGGTATTTACTGAAATCAAGTTCAGCTTCGGTTTGCTCGATTTTTTTCTTGTTAAATATCCCCTTCAGCTTACCTGTCATCTCCTCAGTACTTCTGTCAAGCGTGTCCCTGTCTGTTGTGTTATAATATTCCAGAAGGGAAGTTGTGCCAGTGTCCTGTGCAAAGAGCGTACGGACATGATAAAAACCAGCTGCAGCAAAACAGATCAGTATAATTAGAAAACGCTTTGTAAATATTAACCTTATCATGGTTTAATCCCTTTCGTTTAAAAGTTTATTGAAATCCTTACGGATTAATTCCAGGAGTTAAGGCGTCAGCCTTTTATTTTAATGCCATTTGATATTTTTAAACTTTGTGCCTTTGTTCCTATGTGCCTGTTTCCTTTATCCAAATCCTTTCGCGCATGTCGAACGATCCCGCTTGCGGGGAATGCGCTCCTGCATCTGTTTTGCTTTAATCCTTCAATCCTCTAATCCTATGTGCCTGGATGTTATCTTCGACATTTATGCTTATCCCCCAAACGTGCTCTGTCTCAGCCTGCTTAAAGATTCAAGTTCTTCTTCTGCATTTACCTGCGCTCCTGAAAGCCCGGAACTGATACCTTCTGTTGGAGACTGAACCCCGTCAAGATCAGCCAGAATGGAATCTACCATTGTATCTATTGTTGAATTTAGTTTTTCTATGGACTCGATTGCAAGGTCAAGATTTTCATTAAGCTCATCTGTGCTTAATCCCCCCCAAATCCCGTGTGTTATGGCTCTTTTCAAGTCAGGGCCACCTACTTCCATTATGTCTGCAATCTTATGAAATGACGCATAAAGATGGGTAAGAACATTTCTCATTTTGTAAGCTATTTCCGGACCGTCATTTTTTATTTTGTTGCGCATGGCAGCGCCAAGCCTCTGGTTCATCTGGGCAATTTTGACCTTGGTCTGGTACAACCGTACCTGCTGGCTTATGGACATGAGCTTTCCTTTCATGCTTCTGTACCTGTTGCACGCATGCTTGTCACCCTGATTACAGGCCTCAAGCACGCCCATTGCCTTTTTTTCTGCCTTGTCATACTTCTTTTGTTCATGTTTTTTAAATTCTTTCAGCGCCAGCTCATAGTTCGAGTTGATGGATTTTACATCCTGGGTATTAACAATAGCCTTTGCAATGCTCTCCTCAAATATTTCAAGAGAACGTTTAAGCTCAAGGATATGTTTGTCACAGGCTTCCTTTAATTCTCCCACGGCAACCATGAAGCGTGCATTCAGGTTCGGTTCAATAGCCTCGTTGCTGTCAAGCATACCGGAATTTTTCAAAGCTTTTTTAGTATCTATAATCTCCTGCAATTTTGAAGTATTGGCTGCAAAGGCCTGAAAAAAAGCCTTGCTTGAGGACACAAGCTGTTTGCCGCTTCGGTTTACACTCTCACGAGCCCTTTTGCTTATCTCCACGGCACGGTCACCGGGGGGTATTTGTGCGTGGGCAGCCAGGGCCATAAAAAGCACGGCAAAACTGCTGACAATCCATAAAAATAACTTTTTATTTGTTTTTATTTTATGAAACATGATTTTTCTCTCCCTTGCTGATATTTAATCAAAAAACTTACTGTAAAGATCCGGATCAAGCCTGCTGCACACCTGCCTCGCAGTTGTCAATTCAGGGCAGTTTCTGCTTGTGCATTCCCTCAGGAGATACCTTAGATAAGCTGTGAGAAAACCCCGGTCCTGTTTCCGGTAACGGACATTTTCATCTTCAATGCTGAAAATCATGTCATTAAAGTACCGGGAAACAGCTTTGTGAAAATATTCTTTGTGCTGAACCTGATTGAATGTCTTAACAGCAGATCTTACGTGCGTGTGAGGAATCTCCCTGCGGAGGTCAAGACATTTTTTAATCATGGGTATCCAGCAGTTTTCGATTGTTCCGTTTTCTTGGGCCTGATCCAGAAACATACTGATTTCCATGGGTTTTAAATCGGATATGGACTGTCCCAACTGTTCCTCACATGAAAGCCTTACAGGCCGGGAAGGCTGCGGGGCTGACCTGCATCCTCCTGCTGTAAAAATTGAAAATAATAAAATTAAAAACCCTCCTGTTAAAATATTCTTTTTACCCATGCTTTCTCCTCCTTACATTGTGTTTTAAAAGAGAGCTTTGCTTAAGCCCCTATTCTATTTCGAAGTGATGGCCATAAAGGCAATAAGAGGTCTTAAAGTATTAAGACGCAAAAAAACAATCTTTCATTTCACTTGTGTGAATATAAAAAGGGGAATCGATAGATTCTTGACTGGATTGTACTGCGATGTGTCAGGGGAGCATCATTTCTGTTTCTTTTTCCCTGTCAGAACAAATATTCTTCCCTCGGAAAAGATTTTCCCCTGTAACTGATGGTCTGCAAGAAGTATCCTGTCAGCATCAGTGCTGGAAATAATAATATGTCCTTTTTTTGTAAGGCCCAGTGCTTTTACCATCAAAGGCTTTTGCACCTCCACCTTGAAATCAGAATGGATAAGGGAATCGTGCGAGTCAAAATAGATAAGAGGGTTTAAATCAGGATTGCGCCTTCCTCCGAAAACGAGACAGCCGTCTTCAGTGTAAATTCTCTGCAAACGCATTCTCCTGAAATTGTTCAGGTCAGATGCTTTAACAATGATACCTGTAATGTTTTTACTTGAACCATCCAATGTAATAGCTTCAGATTTCAGTTCGCACAGCATATCCTGCTCTGGGACTGGCTGTGAAGCATATGCGGCAATGATTTTCTGCAACTCCGCGCTGTTAACATGAATTTTTTCTGGTGTGCTTTTCTTCTGTTTTGCCATCTCTTCTGCCAGTTTCCTGATTGCTGATTTAAGCTCTTTTCCTGTTACCTTCAACTCCTCTGTTATGGGGCTCATGTAGTCATTGAGGACCTCAAATATCTTCTGCCTCAGGATGTCTTCATTCTCCTGAGCTGATGTTGCAATGATAAGATCCTGCCTGCGTGCTGAATTTAAAACCTGGTGCAGAAAATCTGTTTCCAATATCTGTGCTATTATCTGCCTGGCTGCATCGGAAAATGCCAGGTCTTTTATTTCATGGCTTTCAAAGCCGGTAAAAGTTTTATAGGAAGCAAGGACGCTGCCCGTGATATCTTTGATTTTCAGTCCTTTGAGTGACAATGAAATTTCATGAATGGTAAGCTCCCCGGTATCGTACGGATTAACCTTTTTTTCTTCATGGTCCGACACCACCACATTTCCCTCTATCTTGGGGTCGCGTTTGTTTCTGGTTATTACAATTCCCCTTTTCACAAGGATGTTCTGAAGCTGGTTGATAACCTCACGGGCGTCAGCATTCTCTGCCTTAATATCCATGCGGATGCGAAAGTACGGCTCTGTGCTTATGTCTGCAGCTTTAGAAAATGAGGCCAGGATCAAAAAAAACATGGCTGCTGAAAAAACAGTTTTTTGTTTCATATTTACCTCTTAATGGAATTAAGGCGTGAGCCTTTTATTTTATGAAATCTTTACAGATTAACTCCTCTGGGAAGCTCAAAAAAGAAAATGTCAAAAAAACCCGTTTTATCTCTTCCGGAGTTAAGGCGTAAGCCTTTTATGAAATCCTTACGGATTAATTCCAAAACCTTTACAGATTAACTCCTATCTCTTCCGGGAGTTAAGGCGTAAGCCTTTTATAAAACCTTTACAGGTAAACTCCTCTGGTTGATTTTAAAAGGCTCACGCCTTGACTCCAGTGGCTTACTGGCCATTGCCCATTGGCTGTTTTCTCACTGTTTTATCATTTGAGTTTTGACATTCCTTTGTCCCTGTCCTTTTGACATTTATTTTTTATTTGCGCCTTTTCTCAACCTCTTTTATTAGCGCTTCATTTCCATATTTTTCTGCAATCCATGCTGCTGCCTGGAGGCCACGCTGTATTTTTCTTGTCATTGCAGGATCCTGAGAGTATTTGTCCACACCCTTGAGAAAACGCAGGGTGCTTTCTGTCAGTGCCTGCCTGTTTTCATACTGCTCCTGTTCAAAAAGTCCTGTAAGGGGCATGTAGACATCTCTGATATAATCTTTTAAATCCTCTACTCTCATCGCACTTCGAAAAGCCCCCTCAGGGTCCATTTTTTCCATCTGCTGTTTGAAGCTGACAAGGGGGTAGTTTGGCACACTTGAAAACAGACTGCCAATCAGAGGGTTTTTAACAATGCATCTGGTCTTGTTATATATTTCGACCTCATCATAAAAATAGGGGGCAGTCACAAACAGAGAAACAACAAAAAGAAAAAAGAGGCCGGTTAACAAAAAAACGTATTTTGCGAAATTCCCAGCCCGATTTTTTCTGAAGCAGGGCAAGGGGATATGTTTCCACCATCCTCTTCTGTTGCAATTGGTCACAGCCCGCGCAGTGTTTTGAGCTGTTATGGTATCAAGGTATTCAAAGACCTCTTCAAGGGTCGAAAAAAGACAGAATTCAAGAGATCTTTTTTCCTCTGCAGTAAAATCAATAAGGTCGTTTTCATTTGACTTTGGAAGGACCATTACGGTTTTGCCGTTTTCAAGGGCAACCTTTGCTTTCAGCCGCAGGTGGCTGATTTTATTGAGCCTGCCGGTTATTTCAAGATTGCCTGAAAAAACCATATTGCCGGGCAGCTTTCGTCTGGTCAGAGCACAATATACTGCCACTGCTGCTGCAAGTGAGAGGCTCAGCCCTTCACTTAAAAACCCTTCCTGCTGCTGGGAAATTTGAATGGTTATGCTGCGGGATTCGCAGCAATATGCTTTAAAGAATTGCTGGGTTTTAAAAACCACTGCAAGCAGATCCTGAACCATGAGAAGGGGAGGGGTGACTTTGACGCGTTTTCCTCCTATCTCCCGTTCTTCAACCTGGCTGCCAATAATGTTAAGGCCAGCCCCTCTTTTGTTTTCTTCAAATATGTGCGCAACGCATCCAAGCACCTGACCCTGCCCTGACTGGAGATTGATCCCAATGCCGAAAGCACAGCTTACATACTTTTTTCTTTCCGGGGAAGCGGCAAGAAGCATTGGTTCAGCAGTCTCAGGTGTGAGTTTTTTTCTTTCTGAAAGTCTTTCAAGAACATTGTTAAGTGATTTTTTTTTACTAATATCTGTAGAGATAAAGTCATTGGCTGCCCGTTCATCTGCCTCTATTA
This sequence comes from Deltaproteobacteria bacterium, assembly GCA_024276465.1. GTDB lineage: Bacteria > Desulfobacterota > WTBG01 > CAIYCZ01 > CAIRTM01 > JAJRXD01. The sequence goes on along the minus strand of JAJRXD010000003.1, from coordinate 6,800 downwards.
AATTGATGAGTGTCGTAAGACAGGCATGACAATTTGTGAAATGCTGCTCAAATTCTTTTATTTTATCATCAGAAAGAAGAAGATCAAGGTAGTCAGCACACATGTCTTCCCCATATTTTGTACAGGATGTGCCTGTGCGGGCGGCAGCCATATTAAGCCTTCTGTTGAGAGAGTGATTGTAAAGCTGTTTTAATATCTCCAAATCTTTCTCATCACTACAGTTGTTTTTATTCATTTTCAGAATTCCCGTTTTCCATATATGTTAGACGAAAAAAAACAGAAATAAATTTCAAAATACAAATGCCATAGAAAATAATGTCAAAGTCCAAAATCCAAAAACCCGTTTTATCTCTCCCGGAGTTAAGGCGTAAGCCCAGGATTTCAGGCGTCAGCCTTTTATTTTTATGCCCATTGGCTGTGTGTCTTGTTGTTTGATATTTTTAAACTTTGTGCCTATGTGCCTGTTTCCTATGCTCCTGTACCCTTGTCCAAATCCTTTCGCGCATGAATGCGCTCCTACCCCTCTTTTGCTTTAATCCTCTGTTCCTATGTGCCTTTGCAACTCTGTTCCTGGTTATCTTTGTCCCTGTTCCAACGCTCTCTTATCATCTTTTTCACCCTGAAAAGCCTTGTTGCCACGGTTTCTTCCTTAACGCCAAGCACCTCACCAATCTCCCGGTTCGAGGGCACCACAGGCTTCGGGTTTTTTTGTATCAGGTCTGCAAGGCGTGATTCTCTCTGTTGTATGTTTAGTTTAATGTTATTAATGCTTTCATTATTCCCTGTGCCAGCTTGATTTAAAAAATCAAGCCGTGCTTTCAAACGATTCAGATAAGAAGCAGTGACTCTGATCTCACCTTCGAGACAAATGTTTTTCTCATGTTTCTTTACAAGATTTTCAAGCATACTGTTTATCCCCTGTTTAACAATAGTCAGAGTTACATCCCTTTCCCGGGCAATTTTTCTAATATCTTCAGACACAAGAAGATCATCACAGAATATAAGGTAAAGCTTAAGGGGTATCTGGTAAATCCATTCAACAGAAGAGATAAACTCTCTTGTTTTTTCAGCAATATCATCTGTTGGTCTGTCAGCATAGGGGTTCCCACCTCCTATCATCTCCTCAAGTGTACAGTCACCCTCAGCACCAACGGGATTCTGGAGGGACAGGGAAGACTTCCCTGCTTCTTCTTCCACAGAGTTTTTTATTGCTTTTTTTGCACGCACAAAATCATGGGTTTTGTTTCTGGAAACGCGGGCAAGCCACTGTTTAAACCTGTTGGGTGTGTCAATTTTTTTCAGATTTCCAGGGGCAAGAAGAATATCGATAATATTATCTTTTACCTGCTCGAAATCTTCTTCTGTGTATGGATAATAGTCCAGGTGGAAGGTTCTTACTATCTGATGGTCTATGAAGTCATTATAGCGTTCAAAGAGGCTCCTCCAGGCGCAGCCATCTCCCTGAATGCAAAGGTTGATGATATCATAATCTGAGGTTTCATCTGTTGTTTTTATCATCGGAACGAATACTTGGTCATCAAAATTTATTTTAATCGACCGCAGTTCTCATGATGCGCAGTATCACCCTGAAAACATAAAAAACAAGTTTTAGCCGCAAACGTATACGGACTATCATGTTAAACCCTGTTCCCATAAATCCAGAAGACAAAAAAAAGAGTTTGCCCAGTTCATTAACACTTAAATCATTTTGAAAAAATTATCGCTGTCAAAATTTTTAAAAGTGAGAAACAGAATCTCAGTATTTGCACTCATAAGGGTTTCGGTAAGCTTTTCATTGATAACAAAAGCCTTTGTTGTTTCAGGGTAACGTTTTAAAAAATGCTTTAACCCTTTCGGAATCTGTATGGAGGTTAGCTGACTTTTTACCTCTATGGGAAACGGTTTGCGGTTTTTGATCAGGATAAAATCTACCTCATAACCATCTTTTGTTCTCCAGAATTTCAGTTCCATATTGGGCTTTAATCTGGATTGGAGACTAAGAAAAACAAAAGTCTCAAAAAGAATCCCTTTATCGTGTCGTTGATTTACGGATGAAAAGTCCCTGAGAAGTGCATTGCGGATGCCTATATCGTAAAGATATGTCTTGCATGATTTCTTCAGTTCATTGCCCAGATTTCGTGAATAGCTGAATATTCGAAAATTGACATATGTTCCCTCAAGTATATCCAGATAGCGGTTGACTGCTTTGGAACTCATTTTGACTTGATTTGCGATTGAATGAATTGAAATTACAGACCCCTGGTTCTCTGCGAGGAGATATAGAAAATGGTTGAATGCCCGTAGATTTTCCTCTTTTACCAGAGATTTAACATCTTTTAGAATATAACTGCTTAATAGTTCAGATAAAATTTGCTGCTTACGCTCATCTGAATTGGTTTTGGTTAACCCCGGCATTCCTCCATACTTTAGATAGGTTTTTAAGTTCATTCCTGTTTGGGAATTCAACTCAAAAAACGCAAGTGGAAATATTCGATACAGAAAACGCCTACCCGCAAGGCTTTCTTGCAAATGTTTATGTATTTCCAATGATGATGAGCCTGAACAGATAATTTTAACATGTTTTGCAGAATCAAAAATTGACTTGAAAATTTTTGAAGCGTTTGCAATATATTGAAATTCATCAATAAAAACAACTTTTCCTGCTGTTGTTATTTTTCTCTGAATTTCCTCTTCCGGTCGATTGAACTGGCCTAACAGGTGAGGTTGTTCAAGATCATAAAATTTTGTTGTAATATTCATTCGCCGGCATTCTTTTTCAAGAGCTTTTAAAAGAGTTGTTTTGCCGACTTGCCGTGCACCGAGAAGGATAAGCACTTCAGGGTTGGAAATTTCTTCTCGTAATTTATTGAAAATACTACGTTTTATCATAACATTGACTTTATTAACCTATGGGGTCAAATAAGTCAACAATTTTCAAGTTCAGTTCCCCCCCCTCTTTTGTATTTTAGTTGAAAATTGATAGGAGAGCAATTTCTGTTCATATGTTCTGTGGATAAAAAACAAAGAGCCTGAGGGTGTGTTTGAACAGCCCCCCTGTGATCTGTTCAGATCACGGGTTGGGAAAAATTGCATCTTTTGCAATTGCGAGGCGAAAGCCTATTATGTGAGATTTGAATTTTTTTTCAACTGTCATGCGGTTTGCAGACCGGCACAAGTAAGCGGGATAAAGCCAGCAGCCCCCCCTGTAAAGAGCTTTAACAGAGCTGTGGACGCCCCTGGGGTTATGTTCTTCTCGTGACAGATAGCCGCGCCTTCCATCTCCAATCCACTCGTTTACATTTCCATGCATGTCATAAATACCCCATCTGTTTGGCCTCCTTAACCCAACAGGGTGGGTCTCCCCCCCGGAATTAATGCTGAACCAGGCATATTCATTAAGTGTCTTGTTGTCGCTTCCACAACAAAAAGGCGTTTGTGTTCCGGAACGGCAGGCATACTCCCACTGCGCTTCAGTCGGGAGACAGTATTTGAGGCCTGTTTTTTTATTTAAGCGTTTTAAAAATTCCTGAACATTATCCCAGGATATGTTTTCAACCGGCAAACCTGGGTATCCCTTAAAATGCGACGGATTATTACCCACTACTTTTTCCCACTGAGCCTGTGTTATCTCATATTTGCTTATATAGAAGGAATCTAAAGTGACGGTATGTGTCGGCCCCTCATCACCGTCCCTGCCTTTTTCAGTGTCGGGTGATCCCATTGTAAAGCTTCCGGAAGGAAGAAGTATAAATTCTATGCCTGTGTACTTGTCGGTATAAGAAGGCGGGAACCCATCGTCAGGATTTGGGGATTTTATTTGCACCTGAATGCCGGAAGCACATCCTGTCAGAAGCAGTAGAATAATCAGATATATTTTTTTCATGTCTGCTGAAGATATCATAAACTTATAAGTGTACATGGGTAGGGGTCATAACATATCCATTGTTGCTTTTCAATAATAATCCTGGAATTTGCAGTAAAAACCGGAACAATAAAAAAGGCTCTGCCAGGTTTAAAGGACTATGGCAGAGCCTTTTTACATCATCTGTTTTGCAGTTGTTTTATCTTTTAATTTTAACAGCTTTAGCTTTGACTGTTGAAGTATATTCAGCATAGATAGGACCAAGCCCGAAGACCAGTTCGGTTTTGAAGCGGGGACAAATAATCTGATCTGCACCTTCAAAATTCTGGATTGCTTTGTAAGCAGCAGCCTGCTCACATACAACCTTTGCACCGCCCAATGGACCAAGAGTTACAGGAAAACTGCCTGACAGTTTAGCATCATCGCCAAGATAGAACATTAAAATCTTTTTAACGGTTGCGGTTCCTTCAGTATCTCCTAAAATTTCATATTTGGCATTACCCTTAAGGTCTATGCCAACGCCTGAGGTCATCATAGAGTTATAACTGTGGGTACATCCCCAAGCCATAAGCACTACTGCTGCAAGTAACAAACTGATTTTTTTCATATTGGTACCCTTTCCTAACGTTTAGATTTCAAGTTGAGTTCTTATTAGCTATGCCTGTTCTTTATCGCTTTTTCTGCTGGTGACCACCCCCTCCCCAATAAATTATTTACTTTGTTAGTAGATTTTAATGCAACGTAATTGCCATATTGTATTAAAAAGAGAATTTAATTCAATTTTTCCCTTTCGGAATTCAAATATAAAACTTGACCTGATAATGTCAAGTTTTTTTATTGCTGACAATTAAATAAAACACAGACAAAATATCCCCTTTTTGTTACATGCCCGGGGTTTTTTGTCTTTATGTTTATGGTCAGAAGTTTTTTCAATTTGCTGCAATTGCCATTTTGAATTCAATTAGAAATTACCTGAAAATTTCTTGACAGAATCTCAGATGGTTATATATATGTAAGGTTTTCACCTATATGTAATGTTCTGGTATTTTTAACTATATAAGGAGGTCAAAGATGAAAAAACTGTTACCTGTTTTAATTCTAATAGTGTTTGCCATGTCTGCGTGCACAATGGCTGGAGCCCCCATCCAGGGAATGCTTTTCTCTGATATTAAGGGCCCGGTGGATATAGCACCAGGCAACACAAAAGGCAGACTTGTTGAGGGCAAAGCCACTGCAACGGGTGTTATAGGCATTGTAACCGGAGACTGCAGTTATGATGCTGCAGTGAAGGACGCGCTTTCAAGGGCGCCCGGCACCAAACGCCTTACCAATGTTATTGTTGACCATCACAGCAGGGGCATTCTCGGCATCTGGGCAGAATACACAACAATAGTACGGGGATATGCGGTAAAGTAAGGCATTATATGTTTTTTTATTAACCGCAGACATATGCAGACAAAGGCGCGGGTGACTTACCCGCTCCTTTAAAGCTGCAGCCAGGAGTAAAGGTTTGAAGAAAATCCTTAAGGGGTGATACTGTAATATGTTGTCTGTTTGCCTTACAATAAGTTTCGGAATTTTTTGTTGGTTAATCCTGCATCCTGAACTATCTTACCCATTGTAATTGCGTTGACTGGATTGTGCCTTGGAATCGTTATGATCCGACTTCCATTAGTCATAACGATATGCTTGCCTTGCCGGCCAGTCCAAAATCCTGTTTTTTCCAATGCGCGAACAGCATCAAGGTGATTAACTCCAGGCAATTTTGGCATGGTTATACACTAACATCAATTTCACGAAATGTTTTGTTTTTGGATAGTTCCTCTACTACATTCAAATACTCTGAAATGGCATCCGCAATATTCTCAAGGGCTTCTTTCTCAGTTGTGCCCTGGGAATGGCACCCCGGCAATCCAGGCACTGATACGGCAAAGCCTTCCTCAGACTTTTCCAAAACTACTTTATATTTCATCATATTCTCCCTTTGACTATTTAAGTGTCTGAGCGAAAAACCTGTTTTTTGTCATTTCGACTCCCGACTGAACAGAATCGGGATAACTCTTTAACTGTTTGTTTTTGAATAAGATTTCTCGCCACAGCCTGCCCCCGGTTTATCGGGGCTCCTCGAAATGACAGCTTTTTATAGTTTCCGTTCAGCCACTGTTTACTAAAATGATAAAATCATAAGCTGCTTACGTCAAGTGCTAATTCCGGAAGAGATAGAATCGGAGTTAATCTGTAAAGGTTTCAAGAAAATCCTTAAGGGGTGATACAGTAATATTCCTGCTGATTGGATACGCTGTATCAACGGGTGATATTATCCATGTTTTGTCTGTTTCGAGTTCTTGAAGCGTCAGTCTGAATCCCCTGGAAACCTTTGGAGATGAAGATGCTTTGCACTTGATTGCAAAGCGATGTTTGCCTTTTTGTATGCTTTAACAATATGATGGGCCAGAGTTGATTTGCCGCACTGACGCGGTCCAAGAATAGCCACTACCGGAAAATCAAGCAGGCATTCTTTAATATCAGGTTGGATTTATCTATGCCGATATGTTTGCAAATTGCAATTTTAGCCAGCAATTTACAAACATCCAAGCGTTTTTTAATGCAGCTCCCCCAAGTCCTGTGAAAATTATAAAAAATATTGCAAACCACGATTTGACTCTTCAAAATAAAAAGTTTATCATTACTTTATATATCAAGGCAGACAGCATGCGATTACAAAAAGAAAATTACTTAAAAAGCATGAAGACAGGTGTAAAAAAAATCATCAGGCAAAGGACTTTGAACAATCAAGGTTGATGGCTTCGTAAAAAGTCCAACTTCGGCGTTGCGCGGCATCCTTTCCCGATATTAATCGGGATACAGTAAGTACGCCTCATCCTGGAGGATTTGCGCGCCTTGAATTTGAAGCTTTTTACTTTGCCATCGAATTTTT
>JAJRXD010000126.1 GCA_024276465.1 Deltaproteobacteria bacterium | reverse complement strand
TCCCTTTTACACTCAAAAGTGCGTCCCTTCCAACTGCAATAATCATCTCAGGCCTGATCATGCTGATCTTTTCTATAAGGTCTTTTCCATCCAGCTGCGATACAACAATCCTTTTGATCTTCCCGGGACAGATACTTTTAAACCCTTTAAGCGCCTGTTCATATGGTTTGATCCTGCTGCTCTGTACTGCCACTATCTCCTGGCCTGCACCTGCTAAGCCATAACAAAACAGCACAGCAGCCATAACTGCAAAAAAAACAGGATGCCGGAAACAGGTTGAAGGTCTTAGTCTCTTATCCGCAACTTTCCCGGTGTATGCAGTAACTTGAATTTTTGTTTTCATGGATTATATTACCTGTTAAGTGTGATTTTTTATTCTGCAGACAAAACTTTATTGTTTTATCTCTGTTTATCTCTTGAACAAGACAGCTAAAGTTGATACCTTATTCTATAATATTAGCACATAATTTTTTTTTAGCAAAATAATATTGGGGAAGTCGTTAATTTCAGAAGAAAGACACCCGATTATTCAGTATAACATATTTCAGGAAAGCGTAACAATTATATACATGCCTGGTTATTTTTTTAAACATGCTCTGTTTTTTCTCCTGTTTTTTACGGCCTTTGTCTTTTTATCCCAAAATGCTGCTGCCCAGTCTGAAGAGGAGATGAAAGTCCTCCTCATGTTCTACAGGGAAAAGGACCTTGTTGTCTCCCCCACCAGGCACCCGAAACATATCTCTCAGGTTGCTGAGAATATCACGGTTGTCACTGCACAGGAGATAGAGGATATGAACGCCCATACTGTGGCAGATGTGCTCAACAGGATACCAGGCCTGTTCGTCAGCTTTAACCGGGACTTTGGCGCTCCTTCCCTCATATTTACCCAGGGCTCTGAAGAGAGGCATGTGCTTGTTCTTGTAGACGGTATCACATGGAATGTCATGGCAAGCGGTGCAGCAGAGACAAATTCAATCCCCCCTGGGATAATAGAGCGCATAGAGGTGCTCAAGGGACCTGCATCTTCAGCCTGGGGCTCTGCTCTTGGAGGTGTGATAAACATCATAACAAAACAGCCTGGGGATACCAGCCAGCCTGAAGGCTCAATACAGGCATCCTACGGCAAAAAAAATTCGCAGGACTACAGGGCTGAATTATCAGGCAGGACAGGCTCTGTCAGGTATTATCTGTTTGCAGGCCGCAGAAGATCAGACGGCCTGCGCTCATCAAGGTCTTTTGACAGTGACAGCCTTTATTCAAAATTTAACATCCCGGTTATTAAAGATATTAAACTGAACCTGACCATGGGCTACAGCAGGCCTTATACTGGATTAGGAGACTTTCCTGATTCAAATATAAGTTCTTCAGCTGTTTTCCGCACCTTTTTTGCAACAGCTTCCATTGATGCCCTGCTAAGCAGCAAACTCAGTCTCAATCTGTCCCTGTACACCTTCAGACAGAAAGCCAGTCAGATGAACAATACCCTGAGATCAGGAGTTATGAGACATTCGGGAAAACTTTTTTTAGATAATAATCAGGATGAGAAAACCATTGGTGCAAGTGCCAGACTTGTCTATGAGCAGACAAACCACACTGCTGTTATGGGTGCAGACTTTTACCGCGGGAGCCTTGACCAGACAATTACTGCTGGCAGGTTTCTCAGATTAATGAGGGTACCGAAATCATCAGCCACCCATCCTGATATTGACAAATGGGCCATCTATGCCAATGACACCATGGTTTTCAACAGATTGTCTGTAACACCAGGCATCAGGTATGACTACAACAGCATTACCAGCTCATTTGTCAGCCCGAGTCTGGGCCTGACCTTCAGGCTTGACGGGAAAACAATTTTGCGGGCATCAGCTGCAAGGGGCTTTACCATACCACCCCTTTCATTCACCTCAGGCGGGGGGCTCTTTTTAGATCCAAACCCCTCCCTTGACCTGGAAAAGGTCTGGTCATACCAGGCTGGTGTGGAATCAAAAGCCCTCAAGTATCTCTGGGTAAAAGCCACTCTCTTTTTTCATGACCAGAAAAAAGCCATACAGCGGGAGAGGGCTGCTTTGGGGCCACCTGCTTTTAATGATATTTATATAAATAAGGGAAAAACCAGACGTCAGGGCATGGAACTGGAACTGGAAACAATTTCCATGTACAACATGACATTTCAGGGGGGATATTCCTATGTCAACATAAAGCCCTCCAACATGGCAGGGGCTTCTGATATTTATTCATACAACATTGGTGTCAGGTATGATGATGGAAATTCCTTCAAAGCCCAGGTTTTCGGCCACTATGTGTGGTGGGATTTTGACAAATCCTATAATGCGGATTACAATGATTTTATATGGGATATTACTCTTTTCAGGAAAATTTATGCCAGAAAAACAACCTCTGCTGAGATCTTTTTCACAGCCCGCAACATCTTTAACGGGTCCCAGTACAATGTAGGTGAACATAAGAACCCCCGCAGATGGATGGAGATAGGGATGCGGTTCGGATTCTAAATATACGGCTTTTAATTTTCCGGGAGTTTTCCCTATAAAAATGAGGTAAAACTCCTATGGAAAAACAGGTCTTAATATACTATACTTTATTATTAATTATCTGCTGAAACCGGCAAAAACCAATTATTAATCAGGGAGGAAAAAATCATGAAACAGGAAGAAAAAAAGAAAATAGAGGTCCTGGACACTGGGGTTGATTTGGTCTCTGAAGATGGCACTGCCTGGCCCTGCTGTTCAGGTATATTAATTCCCATCTGGTAAAAAAAAAGGGGGGGGAGGCATTGCCTACCCCCTTTTTTTATCCAGGACAAACCAGTACAACCTGGATTTGCAGTTTCACAACAGACAATTCCAACTAATCTGCAACAGCAGAACCTGTGACCAGTATATGAAACTTTCTCATTATGTAAAAACATACCCGTACAGAGAAAAACCAGGATACCTTCTTTTTTTTTCCACAAAAAGGGCTTCAAAAATACTGCTTCCTGAGGAGACTTTTCAGGACATAGAAAACAACACCCTTTCCCCCTTTGATCAGGCCCTGCTCTCAAAATTAGGGATGATAGTTGAAGACACGGAAAAGGAGAAGCAGGAGGTGCTCGGTTTTTTTGACAGCATTAATGAAAAGAACAGGGGCCTGAACATAATTGCAGCTCTCAACCTGGACTGCAACTTTGCCTGCCAGTACTGTTTTGAAGGGGAGATAAAGGGAGATCTCTACATGTCCAACATGACAGCAGAACTCCTGACGGATTTTATCAGGCAGAAGTTTACCAGCAGCAAAAAATCCCTTCTCGTTGGCTTTTACGGTGGAGAACCCCTGCTGAGCATTGGTCTTATCAGATCGATCTCCAGGTCACTGAACTGTTTTATTGAAACCAGGGATGCCTCCTACAGCTTTACCCTTGTCACCAACGGCTCCCTCTTTACACGCCAGGCAGCAGAGGAGCTGGTCATGCTGGGACTCAAAAGCGTTCAGATAACCCTGGACGGACCACCTGAAATACACAACAGGACCCGTCCGTTCATGTCAGGAGCAGGAAGCTTTGATACAATTATTAACAACATCAGGCAGACCTGTGACATTGTAAAGATCAACATCAGTGGAAATTTTGAGAAACACAACTATGAACAGTTTGTTGACCTCCTTGACCTTATGGATGATGAGGGCCTGACCCCTGACAGGATTTCCTCGGTTAAGTTCGCACCTGTAATGAAACGTCCTGAAGGAACCGCATCACCAGCAGACTTTAATGACGGATGCATGACCATAAACGAACCATGGCTTGTAAAGGCCGAAAAATTGCTGAGAGGAGAGATATTAAGGCGCGGCTATTACACCCCGAAACTTGCGCCAATGCCCTGCGCAGTAGAGATCACTGACTCCTATGTTGTGAATTTCGACGGTAATATCTATAAATGCCCGGCATTTATCGGCAATCAGGATTTTGCAGTTGGAAATCTTGAAACAGGCATAAGGGATTATGATACTTCTCATGGACTTGATATCTGGAAAAACAGAGAGTGCCGTGAATGCAGGTACCTGCCCCTCTGTTTCGGAGGATGCAGGTATATGACATTCGTAAGGGCCGGAAATATTGACTCAGTGGACTGCAAAAAAGATTATTTTGACGCTTCTCTTGAAACCCTGATTAAACAGGATACAATGCAGATAAAGAGAACCAGTGCCGGAATTAATGCAAGTTAAGCGTCTCCGGGGGAATATCCCTCTCCCGGATGGGTCCAAGGAAGGTGTAGTTGAAATATTCGTCCCTTATTATGCTTCGGGCCAGTTCCTGTACGGTTTCTGAGGTCACTTCATCAATACCCTGTATCAGATCCTCTACAGCAATATACTCATTATGATATATTTCACACTTTGCAAGACGGCTCATCAGGCTGTCAGAGCTTTCCAGTGAAAGAAGCATGTTACCCTTTATCTGCTCCCTGGCATTGTGAAGTTCTGTTTCGCCAACCTCCCTGTCCCTGAGCTTTTCAAGCTCCTTCAGAACAATCTGTAATGCCTCGTTTGTTTTCTCACCTGTTACAGCCATGTAAACACCAAACAGGCCGGTATCAAAAAAGGAGATCATGAATGAAAAAATTGTATAGGCAAGCCCCCGGTTTTCCCTTATCTCCTGAAACAGGCGCGAGCTCATGCTGCCACCTAAAATTGCATTAAAAATATATAATGCATACCTCTCCGGAGAGACATGGGAACACCCCAATGTGCCTATACAGACATGAACCTGCTCAAGCTCACGAAAATGAAAAGAGATCTCCTTTTCAGGCAAAAATGCTTTTTCAGGAGCTTCGGAAGCAGTTCCTTTCAAATGTTCAAACCGCTTTCCAATCGCTTCCATAAAAAGATTGTGGTCAATACAGCCGGCAGCAGATATGATTATCTTTTCAGGAATAAGATATTCACGGCTGAAAAAGCCGACAATATCCCTTCTCCCGAAAAGCCCCACTGTTTCAGGCCAGCCAAGAACGCTGCTTGCCAGTGGATGCTTGTCAAAATAGGACATGTTGAAAAGCTCCTGGATATAATCATCAGGCGTATCTTTAACCATGTTAATTTCCTGAATGATTACATCCCGCTCTTTTTCAATCTCTTCGGGTTCAAAAAGGGATTCAAAAAAGATATTGCAAAGAAGGTCAGTGGCAAGGTTCAGGTGCTGACTGAGGACTTTTACATAAATGCAGGTATATTCTTTAGTGGTAAAAGCATTCAGAACCCCGCCCACTGAATCGATAACCCTGGCAATAGAAAAGGCAGTATGCTTTTCAGTCCCTTTAAAAATCATATGCTCAATAAAGTGCGAAATTCCGTGTTCCTGCGGTTTTTCATGTCGCGAGCCTGTCTTAATCCAGAAACCAATTGAAACGGAATGCACGCTGGGGACTGATTCTGTTACAACCCTGACCCCGTTATCCAGAACGGTTTTGTTTATCATCTGTCACATTTTATCTATAATCTTCGATGTTTTCCTTAAGAGCTGCTTTCCTGCTCAGCCTGATCTTTCCCTGAGGGTCAATTTCCAGAACCTTTACCAGTACTTCATCACCTTCGTTGAGAATATCACGCACATTTGCCACCCGGTCATAATCAAGCTGGGAAATATGTACAAGACCGTCAATCCCTGGAATAATTTCAACAAAAGCCCCAAAATCCATTATTTTACGGACTTTACCTAAATAAATCTTCCCTGGCTCTGCTTCTTCAACCAGAGATTTGACCATTTTAACAGCCTTGTCAATTGATTCCTTGTCAGAAGAGGCAATACTCACCTTTCCCTCATCATCTATATCCATTTTCACCCCTGTCTGGGCAATTATGTTTTTTATATTTTTTCCACCCGGACCGATTACAGCACTGACCTTATCCGGCTTAACCTTTAGGGTTTCAATTCTTGGTGCTCTTGAAGAAATTTCCTGCCTCGGTGCATTTATCGTATCCTGCATAAGATCCAGGATATGCATGCGGCCCGCACAGGCCTGTTCAAGTGCTTTGGCAAGTATGTCCCGGGTAAGCCCCTTAATCTTAATATCCATCTGTATCGCTGTTACACCTTCCCTGGTCCCTGCAACCTTAAAGTCCATATCACCCACATGGTCCTCATCTCCAAGAATATCCGATAAAATCACATAGTCATCTCCCTCTTTGATAAGCCCCATTGCTATGCCTGCAACCGGGGCCTTTATGGGAACTCCAGCATCCATCAAAGAAAGTGTGCTCCCGCAAACAGTCGCCATGGAGGAGGAACCATTTGATTCAAGTATTTCCGACACTGTCCTGATAGTGTAAGGAAAAACATCGGCAGAAGGGAGAACCTGGGAAATTGCCTTCTCAGCAAGTGCGCCATGTCCTGTTTCACGCCTGCTGGTACCCCTCATGGGACGGGCTTCTCCAACACTGAATGGCGGAAAATTGTAGTGGAGCATGAATGATTTTGTACTCTCACCTATAAGAGAGTCAATGCGCTGTTCATCCTGGGAAGTTCCCAGAGTGGTTGAAACCAGAGCCTGAGTTTCACCGCGGGTAAAAAGTCCCGACCCGTGAGTCCTTGGCAGCACTGCCACCTCACAGCTGATGGGCCTTATATCTTCAGGTGAACGGCCGTCAACCCTTTTGCCTTCGCTTGTAATCTGGCCCCTGATAATTTCTTTTTCAATATCTTCCAGAACCTCCGTGATTTGATCCTCACTGTCCTCATGCTGTGATAAAACCTCTTCCATCACCGATTCAAACACAGCCCTTACAGCATTGTTCCTTTCCTGCTTGACCTGTTTTGACAGTGCTGAACGCATCGGCTCCACTGCCAGCGATCTGACCTTCTCCTCCACATCCCTGTCAACTGAATGCTCCGGAACAACTATCTTTTCCCTGCCTGCGCACGACCTCAGCTCCATCTGCAGATCAAGCACATCCTGTATACTGCTGTGGCCAAACATTATGGCATCCAGAAGCATCTGCTCAGACACACACTTTGCACCTCCTTCAACCATTACCACAGCATCCCTGCTTCCTGCTATAATAATATCTAATTCGGTTTCTGCCATCAGGCCAATAGAGGGATTTACAACAAACTCACCCCCAATGCGTCCGACTCTCACACCAGCAATCGGACCGCTGAATGGAATGTCTGAAATCTCAAGGGCAGCCGAGGCAGCTGTAATAGCTACAACATCCGGGTCGTTTTCATCATCTGCAGAGAGGACTGTTGCTATTATCTGCACATCGTTAAAAAAATTCTTTGGAAAAAGCGGTCTGAGAGGCCTGTCTATCAAACGTGACGTGAGTATCTCTCTTTCACCCGGTCTTCCCTCTCTCTTGAAAAATCCGCCCGGAATTTTTCCTGCAGCATAAGTCATCTCCTGGTAATCAACTGAAAGCGGAAAAAAATCAATTCCATGTCTGGGCTGTTTTGAAACAACAGCAGTTACCAGCACAACACTTTCCCCATATCTGGCAAGCACCGCACCATTTGCCTGTTTTGCCAATTTTCCTGTTTCCAGGGTAAGGGGTCTGCCACCCCACATTACACTTTTACTTTCTATCATTCTTCACCTCTTTTGTAGGGCTTATGCCCTGGTTATGGATTTTCCTCCTTTATTGATCAAACACATTGTCCGGTCAGGAAGAACAATTGTCCCATTATTTTCTCAGTTTTAACTCTTTCAAAATACTTTTATAGCCGTCAACATTTTTCTGCTTCAGGTAGTCAAGCAGCTTCCTTCTCTGATTAACAATCTTAATAAGGCCTCTCCTTGAATGATGGTCCTTTTTATGTGCCTTAAAGTGTTCCGTCAAGTATTTTATTCGCTCGGTCAGAAGAGCAATTTGAACTTCCGTTGAACCGGTATCTTTCTCATGCCCCCTGAACTTGTTAATTATTTCCTGCTTTTGTTCAGCCTGTAGTACCATAAATAAATCCTCTCTTTGTATCAAAGTTAATTAGTTCAAAAACCCTCTGATGGTTTTCCATGCTTTCATGTCTGAATTTGAGGAAAACTGCATATCCTGATTTATCAGTGATTCAACAACACAAATCAGGCGCCCCTCACGGGATATAATTTTAATCTGCTGTCCAATGTTCACTTTTCCCAGGTCAAGGCTGGTGATATCATTGATTGTAATCTGAACCCCGTTTCTTATCTTCCTCTCCATCATACCATCCACAACAACCTCATGAATCCAGTTCAAGACATCCTTTGGCAGTATAAGATGTTTCTCAATAAGTTCATCCCTGCTGCAGGTTTCAAAATCAGCAATCTGGACAGATTGACATATATGAAATGCACCGTTGCGGACCCTCTTAAGGCTTGTCAGGTGTGCACCACAGGCAAGTTTTCGTCCAATGTCCCTGCACAGGGTCCTTATGTATGTACCATGTGAACAAACAACACGAAAAGTTATATGCGGAAGGTCAAACTGAAGAATTTCAATGTCGTAAATAAATATTTTCCTCTGCTCCCTCGGAATCCATCCTCCTTTTCTTGCAATCTTATATAAAGGAACACCATTGCGCTTAAGTGCGGAAAACATGGGCGGGGTCTGAAATATCTCTCCCCTGAACTCCTGAAATGTTTCTGCTATCCTGTCCCTGTCGAATGGAATATCATCTGACTGCTTTATAATTTTCCCCTGGCTGTCCTGGGTATCGGTT
Source organism: Deltaproteobacteria bacterium (assembly GCA_024276465.1). Classification (GTDB taxonomy): domain Bacteria; phylum Desulfobacterota; class WTBG01; order CAIYCZ01; family CAIRTM01; genus JAJRXD01. Next base: position 18,319 of record JAJRXD010000126.1, on the reverse strand, counting down.
TCTATTCCAAACCGCAGAATGCCAACATACTCCTTATCGCTGTTTAAAAGAAATTGTACAAGCTTGGTACCCTCATTAACACAAAGCGGAAGCACCCCTGTTGCCAGAGGATCAAGGGTACCCAGGTGTCCTGCCTTCCTGAATCCCATTATTTTTTTTACTTTTAAACAGGTATCACTGGATGAAAGACCTGATGGTTTATTAACTACTATAACTCCATTCATGATTTCTATCAGAAAAAATTCTTCAAATTCTCTGTTCCTTAAGCAGTCAGCCTTTTTGCTCCAGTTCCTGCTCAATATCTTTCAGGATTTTATCCATCCTGGTTTCTCTCTCGATTGAAGAATCACTAACAAAGGAGATGTGTGGCGTATATCGAAGCTGAAGACGCGATCCTAACTTTCTCTGCATAAATCCTGAGGCGCTTTTCAGGCCTTCCAAGATTGATTCCAACTCTTCACCCTCTTTTATCGTTGCAAAATAAATCTTTGCGTTTTTAAGGTCCCTTGACATCACTACCCGGGTAATAGTGACAAAGCTTAATCTCGGGTCTTTTACCTCACGAGCCAATACATTAACAACCTCCTTTTTTATTACATCAGAAATTCTGTCTGCTCTTTGATATGAACTGTTCATAATTACAGATTCATAATTTCAATACGGTGATCAACTATCTCAGCCAGGCAAAGGTTTTCAATAAAATTCAGAGTTTTGTCAAGACAGGAGTTGATGAACGCCCTGTCATTACCAACCATGCAGATTCCTACCATGGAACTTTGCAGCAGATCATTCTCGCCTACTTCAGCTATGGACACCGAAAATTTACTTTTAACTCTTCCGATAATCCGCTTAAGCAAACCTCTCTTCTCCTTAAGCGAAAAAACACCATGGAAAATCAGCCTTAACTGGCAAACACCTACTATCATCTGCCGGGCCAAATATTTTTTATATGCACCCCTGAAGCGGGGCAAAGTGTCATGTCTGTTAGCATAAAATACTGATTGAGGAAAGTTATAAATTTATTATAAATTTGTTCGCTTCACCTCTTCAACAAAAAAGGACTCTATAGTATCACCAACTTCAAAACCTTTATAACTTCCCAGGAAAATACCACAGTCCTGACCCGTAAGAACCTCCTTTACATCTTCCTTGAATCTCTTCAGGGATGTTACCTGTCCTTCATGGATTACTTCTGAAGCCCGTACTACCCGTGCTTTGGACCCACTTACAATCTTGCCCTCAACAACCATACAACCTGCGACAGTCCCATACTTTGAAATATTAAAGACCTGCTTTATTTCAGCTTTTCCTGCAGGCTTTTCAACAATGTCCGGCGCAAGCAGGCCAAGCATTGCCTTTTCAACATCACTAATAACTTCATAAATGATATCATACAGTCGTACTTCAACGTTTTCCGACTCTGCATATTCATAAACTTTGGGTTCTGTTTTAACTCCAAAACCTATAATAATGCCATTTGATGCTGATGCCAGCATTACATCATTCAGGCTTACAGCTCCAACAGAATTGTGAATAACAGTTACTTTGACTTCATCAGTGTTTAGGTTTTCAAGGGACTGCCTGATAGCCTCTACTGATCCCTGAACGTCTGCCTTGATAATAATTTTGAGCTCTTTTGAATCCTGTTCTTCAACAGTACTTAAAAAATTCTCAAGAGAAACCCTGTTATCCTTCCGGAGATCCTCCTGCCTTTTTTTCAGCTGCCAGTAAGCGCTTGTCTGGCGTGCCTTCTTTTCATCAACAGCAATAAATATATCCCCTGAATCAGGGGCTCCTGAAAAGCCCTGTATTTCCACGGGTGTTGATGGTCCGGCCTCTTTCACACTCTTGCCCTTATCATCCATCAGAGCTTTTACTTTTCCAAAATTATGCCTTGAAACAAAGGAATCTCCAACCCTTAATGTACCTTCCTGGACAAGAACCGTAGCAATAGGACCTCTTCCTCTGTCAACTCTCGCCTCTATAATAGTGCCCTTTGCAGGCTTGTCAGGGTTTGCTTTCAGCTCAAGCATTTCCGCCTGGAGAAGCACCATCTCAAGCAGCTTTTCAATGCCCTGTTTCTCCTTAGCAGAGACTTCAACAAAAATTGTATCACCACCCCATTCTTCAGGCACAAGGCCATGGTTAGATATGTCCTGTCTGGTCTTTTCGGGATTTGCCTCAGGCTTATCTATTTTATTTATAGCTACTATGACTGGAACTCCTGCAGCCTTTGCATGGTTTATTGCTTCAACCGTCTGCGGCTTCACACTTTCTTCAGCTGCTACAACAAGTATTACAATATCTGTCACGCTGGCTCCCCGCGCACGCATGGCAGTAAAAGCTTCATGCCCGGGAGTATCAACAAAGGCGATATCACTGTTTTTAAGGGAAACGCGGTAAGCGCCAATATGCTGAGTAATGCCCCCCTTCTCACCTTCTGTTACATTGGTGTTCCTTATGGCATCCAGAAGCGTGGTTTTCCCATGGTCAACATGACCCATCACAGTAACAACTGGAGATCGCGACTTTAAATCTTTTGCTGAATCTTTGGGCCGGTTTTCAAAAATAGTTTCCTCTGCTATGGAAACGCTTTCAATTTCATATCCAAAATCTGCTGCAAGCAGTGATGCTGTGTCAATATCCAGCAGCTGGTTAATTGTTACCATTGAGCCAAGGTCAAAAAGTTTCTTTATAACTTCTTTTGCTTTAACACCAATCCTTTTTGACAGGTCCCCCACAGTAATTCCCTCATGCACCCTTATCTTTCTTTTTATTGCCTTGGGAACTGTTTTTTCGGGTGATTTGGCAAATTGCCTTTTCTGTTCTATTGGTATTGCGTCTGACTTGTGTTTTCTATGTTTTCCGGCTCTTTCCTGTATCTTATATCTGACTTTTTTATGCTGGCCAGTCTCCTTTTCCTGTCCTTCTCCGGAGAAATCTTTTTTCTGCCATTTAAATTTCTTTCGCTTGGACTTTGTTTTCAGGCTGGCTTTTGTTTCCTTTTCACCAGATCGCTTATCGCCTGCATCCTTCTCAACTGCAGCATCCTTCTCAACTGCAGCATCCTGGACAGCTTCATCTGCACCTTCTGAAGGAAGGGATTTTTGGTCATCACGTTCTTCTGATGGCAACTGTATGCGATCAATTATTCTGGCCGGAGAGCTCTCTTTTTCCTTTATTTTAATTTTCTTTATAACCTGTTGAGAATCAAGCTCCTCCTTCTTTTTTTCTTTTTCCGGTTCAGCAGCCTGTCCTGAAGCACTTGCTTTGCCTTCTGTAACACCAGGGACTTTTTCTTTTTCTCCCTTTGTTTCCTCTACTGTCTGTTCTTCCGGCATGGAAACCTGAGGAGGAGACTTGGCCTCAACCCTTTTCCTTCTGCGAATAACAGTCCTGCTTACCCGTTTTTCAACAACATCTGCACTGGCAACATCCTCAGCAGCTCCCTCCGGTGCTTCCCCTGTGGTTTTTCCTGAAATTTTTTTCGGGGTTTCCCTGGAAGCTTTTGCAGCACCTTTCACCGAAGCTGTTTTAAGATTTTTTTTCTTCACTGCCCTGCCGGAAGGTGCTTTAACAACATTTTTACGGACCTCTTCTGCCTGGTCCTCACTCAATGAACTCATATGGGACTTGGCGCTTATACCCATATCCTTCAGCATGGCTAAAAGTGTCTTACTGTCAGTTTCTAACTCTTTTGATAATTCATGAATTCTCATTTTGATCCGCTATCAGCTTCTGGGCTTGTTTTTTAATTTCTTTTGCCATCTTCTTGTCAATTTCAAAGGCATCTACCAGATCCTCCTCCTTTGCCTTGGCAACAGATTCGACGGTCTGGTATCCTGAGTTAACGAGTGTTTCAGCAGTAGATTGCTCTATACCTGATATTTTCATCAGTTCCTCTGTATATTTCTTTGAATCTTCTTCGTATTTGGATCTGCTGCTGATGTCAATCTTCCAGTTGGTAAGTCTGGCAGCCAGTCTGACGTTCTGGCCTTTTTTCCCGATAGCCAGAGAAAGCTGGCTGTCATCTACAATAATATCCATACTTTTGTTGTCTTCATCAACTATAATTTCAGACACCTCTGCTGGAGCCAGTGCAGAGCAGACAAACTTTGCATGGTCCTCAGTCCACGGGATAATGTCAATCCTCTCACCACGCAGTTCATGGACTATATTCTGCACTCTCGATCCTCTGTTTCCCACACACGCACCAACCGGATCCACTCTGGATTCAAAAGATTCGACAGAAATTTTAGCCCTGTTCCCGGGCTCACGTACAGCACTATGAATCTTAACAATACCCTCCCCTATCTCAGGCACTTCCAACTCGAAAAGCTTTAAAAGAAAAACCGGGTGCGTTCTTGTAAGAATTATCTGTGGACCTTTTGCATTTTTCTTTATATCCAGAATACATGCCTTAACCCTGTCCCTTAAAGAAAATTTTTCTCCGGGTATCTGTTCCTGGTAAGGCAGGATCGCTTCATACCTGCCAAGCAATACAATAATGTCTCTCTTTTCAAATCTGTGAACAAAGCCGGTTACCAGTTCGTTCTTTTTGTCTTTATAGTCTTTGTAAATATTATCGCGTTCAGCCTCTCTGATATTCTGCATAATTACCTGCTTGGCTGTTTGTGCAGCAATCCTCCCAAACTGAGAAGCATCCAGCTTTACACCGATTTCATCTCCCATTTCAGCATCAGGATCAATTTTTCTGGCTTCCTCTAATATTATTTCCTTTGCAATGCTGCTGACATTATCCACAACAGATTTGAATTGAAAAAGTTCGATTTCACCAATCTCTTCATTATAATGCGCTTCGATATCAAGACCATGTCCATATTTATTCCTGGCAGCTTTAACAAGCGCCACCTCTAAGGAACTTAAAAGCACATCTTTATCAATCCCTTTTTCTTTTTGAATCTCTTCTACTACCCTGTCTAACTCTGAAAGCATTTATTTCCTTTCTCTGTTAAAATCATATTCCAGATTAGCTTTTTTGACTATTTCACGGGGGATGACAAAACTCTTTCCATCAATCTCTAAAAAAATCGAGTTTTCTTTATAATCAGTGAGCCTTCCCTTGAAATTTTTCCTGTTTACAATAGAAGTCAGCGTCATGAGCCTTACTTTTCTACCTATAAACCTGATAAAATCTTTTTCTTTACTGAGTGGTCTGTTCAGCCCCGGGGATGACACCTCCAGTTTATACGCATACGGGACAACATCATAAACATCCAGCAGATCACTCAACTGACGACTTATTTTGCTGCAGTCATCGATATTAACACCCCCGTTTTTGTCAATCAAAACTCTGAGAACCCATCCGTGCGACTCTTTCACATAAGAGACATCAACAAGTTCAATAGCCTCCTGCTTTAGTATGCCCTCGACAAAAGTTTTAACATCCTCTGTAAATTTTTCGTCTAATCGCTTGACTTCCAGCTTCATACACTTAATGATTGTTCCTGCATTATAAATAAAAAAGTGGGCAATGCCCACCTTATGTCAAAACAGAAAAAGAATCTCAAAAGAAAATATCCTAACAGAAAGCTTTCAGTGGAGCGGGCAACGGGATTCGAACCCGCGACCCCAAGCTTGGGAAGCTTGTACTCTTCCAGCTGAGCTATGCCCGCAAAGATATTTTAATAAGAAATTATACTATTTTTTTCATTAGTGTCAATCTTTTTTTGACATCTTTTTTTTGCATTGTTTAAAAAATATGCTATAAAAGAAAGATTTTGACTGGCCATAGACAAGTCAAAAAACCAGGCGTTAATCCACCTCACAGCAGGCTGCGAGGCATCAAAGTCATGCCGGACTTGATCCGCTATCCAAACTTGCCCGGCCCACGCTTTTATTGCCGGCTTTTATTTATTCCTGATTTCAGGCCCAATCGCAACAGAGAGCAGGCTTTCGCTGGAATGACGAACAAAACAAACTTCGGGTATTTCACCCTAAGGCATTATTTAATATAGAAGGGCAATAACAAATTCATGAAAAAGGAAAAAAACAGTTCATCAGGCAGCAGGATTTTAAAAACAACTTTCAGCAGGGAAAACATTGAAGCAATTGTCATTGCAATTGTTCTTGCATTGTTTATCAGGTCGTTTGTGGTTCAGGCGTTCAAAATTCCTTCCGGCTCAATGGAACCTACGCTACTTATTGGAGATCATATTCTGGTAAACAAATTTATTTACGGAATTACCATTCCGTTTACTGACAACAAAATATTCAGGTTCAACAAACCAAAACGTAATGATGTGATCGTTTTCATCTATCCATTAGACCCAAGCAAAGACTTTATAAAACGGGTTGTTGGCATTGAAGGAGACAAGATTCAAATAAAAAACAAAAAAATTTTTATTAATGACAAGCCCTTCAACGATAAACACGGCTTCTACTGCGACAAAAAAATCATGTCCGGACTGGGCGTGGGGGCAAACCGGGACAATTTTGGCCCGGTAACAGTTCCACCTGATTGCCTTTTTGTAATGGGTGACAACAGGGATAAAAGTTATGACAGCAGGTTCTGGGGATTTGTTGCAATGAATAAAGTTAAAGGAAAGGCATTCCTCATCTACTGGTCATGGGAAAAACCTTTTAAAAACATTAAGTGGGATCGCATGGCAAAAGTCATTCATTGACCGGATTTTTTACTTGATTTGTTTTATTGTAAGAAGATATAATCTTTTACTAAATTTATTTTTTATTTTTTTAATTAAAGTTTTTTTTATGACAACCGATGGTTCTGGTAAATTATTAGTACCTTTTTTACTCATTCTTTCATAACTTTTACAGGAGGGTTGTTTATGGCAAGTTCAAAAATGATTAAAAGATATATCAGTGACGCGAAAAAGAAAGCTGCCAGACTGGACAAGGAGTTGAAAAGTGCAAAAGACAGAATTAAAAAACTTGAGGGCGACATGAAAAAGGCTGTTGCAGCAGAAAAAACAAAAGCTGCGCCAAAGAAAAAGGTTGCAGGTAAAAAAGCTGCGCCAAAGAAAAAGGTTGCAGGTAAAAAAGCTGCGCCAAGGAGAAAAGGAAAAGCTAAGAAATAATTTTTATTTTGATATTAAAAAAGCCCGCGGGATTCATTCCCCGGGCTTTTTTCCTGCTGTTTTATGCAATCCGGGTTTATATATCCATTGCATGAGATTTTGAGTCTTTCAAAAAACCCCCTGCTGAACATGGAGGCAGTAAAAAGTCTTCCTTTATAACCTGTCCGCCTTCCGTTTCTGCAGCTCTTTATTATAAGCCGAAAGAGCCTCTCTCCTGGTAATCATGGAAACAAGCTTACGGGGATCTTTGTCTGATACAACGGGAAGGGCGTCAAGATTTTTGATTGTAAATTTTCTCATAACTTCATTCAGGTTTTCATCTTTTTTTACTGTTATTATGTCGGTTATAGCCATGTCCCCTGCTATAACCAGCTCATAAATCTGGTCATCAAGCAAAATCCGCCTGATGTCATCCATTGATATTATACCAATCATATCTCCCTTATAGTTTACAACAGGAAAATAAGACTGTGTTGTATTTGTTACAAGGCTCAATATTTCTTTAAGCGACATGCTTTCAGATATTGTTATCACCTGTTTATCACTAATCAGAGCATCTTTGACTGTGAGGTTTTCAAGGACATCAACAACAAAATCTCCACGATGAGCCGGGGAATCGATTCGGGCATTAACCTGATTTTCGTAAAGTGACAATTTCCCGGTAAAAAGGAATGCAACCACTGAAACAAGCATCAATGGCGCCAGCAAACCATAGCTCCCTGCCATTTCACAAACCATTATAAGTGATGCAATAGGAACCTTTGCCACCCCGGCAAAAAAGCCTCCCATGCCTACAAGAACAAAGGCTGTAGGTTGAGTAACAACGTGAGGCAAAAGCTGATGGCAGACCTGTCCGAATGCCCCACCTAACATTGCACCTACGGCAAGAGACGGGGCAAAAACACCGCCACTTCCACCTGAACTTATAGTAAATGATGTGGCTAATATTTTTGCAAATCCAATTAGAAGCATCAACCATATGGCCAGTTCACCATTTATTGCAAGCTGCACCCAGCCGTACCCGGTACCCAGCACCTGAGGAAGAAGACATGCCATACATCCTAACAAAAATCCCCCTATTGCCGGCTTCAAATGGTTTGGAATTTTAAGTTCTGCAAACTTATCCCGTATTTTGTAAAACACCTTAACGTACACAACCCCGATGACAGCACAGAACACTCCAAACAAAGCGTACAGAAAAAGTTCCAGGGGATGATTGAATAAAAACTTCGGTGTTACAAAAATAGGATCCCATCCAACAAAATTTGCAAAAACAGAGTAAGCAACAATAGAGGAAATAACACAGGGAATGATCGCCTCATATTCAAATTCAGTCTCACGATAAAGTACTTCCGTAGCAAAAAGAGCCCCTCCGAGAGGAGCCTTAAATATGCTCCCTATACCAGCCGCAGCACCTGCGAGGATTAAAATTCTTCTTTCCCTGTCTGAAAGCTTCAGGAAAGACCCTAAGAAGGAGCCGAACCCGGCCCCGATCTGAGCAATAGGGCCTTCGCGCCCTGCAGAACCACCCGAGCCTATGGTAATAACAGAAGCAATAGTTTTAACAAAGGGTATCCGTTTTCTGATTATACCTCTCAACCTGTGATAGGAGTTTATAAGAGCATCTGTCCCGTGGCCCTCTGCTTCCGGGGCAAGCGTAAATACTATCAGCCCTGAAATTAATCCGCCAACAGTTGGAATAATAAGAAAAATCCACCAGTGCGGCCGCACTCCCATATTTGCAATTGATGAAGACTCACCTGCTGGTGAAGGAGGGACATATGCTCCAAAATGTGAAAATATCATCTTGCTCTGGTCAAGCAGGAAATAAAAAGCAACAGCCCCAAGTCCGCCTATAATACCAACAATAATGCTGTAGAAAAACCATTTGCTGACAATCAGCAGGTTTATTTCCTTAAGGTAAAGAAACAGTCGTGAAAAAGAAGATCTGATTTTATTCATGTTTTTCTAATTGCCCGCAAAAATCATTTATGTTAATAAACTATCTATATTCTTGAACTAACCTTTATGTTCCTGAAAAAGAGCCGGTTTATAGATCAAAAAAAAGCTCCGTATGTATTTCGTAAATCCGGTTTACTGAGGCGCACAAAAGCTGAGGGATGGGGGTGTGCCTGTTTGTACACCGTCCAGCCATCAGAGGAAGGGAGACAGCAGATGGACTGTTTGCAAAGCCGCCAGCGCTAAATTAACCAAACTATTAAGATTAACATATTTTTTAAAAAAAATCACTGGAAATTTTATTTGCACAATTACATTGTTAAACTGCCATGAAAACATTTAGAAATATTCTTTTGACTGGATTTTTTTCGCTCATCCTTATTTGCCTGCTCATATTTTTTTTTGCAAAAACTTATTTAACACCGGAGGTTATAAAAACATCATTCAGCTATGAAATAAAAAAACAGTTGGGAAGGGATGTGTCTTTCAGTGATATAGAGGTGGACATGTTAAAAGGGATTAACCTGAAGGGGGTTGTCATTCATAAATCGCTTCCATGGGAAACCCGGGACATTCTTTCCTGTGAAGAGATACATTTAAAATTCAGGCTTGCACCTGTTCTTATTAAAAAACTGCTCATAAAAAATATTGACGTTAAAAAGCCGGTCATTAACATCCAGTTTGCAGATGGCCACCCTGTCAGACTGCGTGGCAGAGTCAGAGCTTCGGGAGAAAACAGCAGACAGCTGAACACAATTTTTCTTCCAGGACTAATTAAAATAAGGGACGGTTTAATTAAGTTCAACGACCTTTCAAACAATTTCAGCTTCAGTCTGGCAGACATTCAGATTAAAGCAGATAACATCTCTCTGCTCTTTCCTTTTAAGTTTACTGCTTCTGCAAATCTGCAGGGAAATAAAAAGTCTGATATTCTCTGCAGGGGAACATTTTCAATACCCAAAAACAAGCTGACTGCTGATATCACAACAGGAAATATTCCTTTATCCGCTTTTAAAGATTATTTAAATGCCCGCAATATCCCAATACAGGGGGGACTATTAAAACTTAAGGTAAATATTAAAACAGACGGTTCCCCCTCAACTGTAAAATTCAATGGTAACACAATCCTTAAAAATGCTTCTTTTACGGGAAAAACTTCGACAACAACAGACAAACAGTTAAAGATGGATGGCATAAATACAACCCTCAGTTTCCAGTCCGTCCTGGATATTTCCAGGAAAATTTTAACTATAAATAAGATGCAGGGAAAGTTTTTATTTTCAAAATACAGTGGAAAAGGAATTATAAGGAAAAAAAACGGGGCTAACTTTATAAATATAAATCTTAATTCTGACAGATTTTACATAGATGATTTTTTCAGCAGGATTCACAAAAACCAGTCTTACTTTACAGACGGGCTGAAATTAGCAGGGGACATCGGCCTTAAAGTAAACATTCAGGGGAGGCTGGACAGACCTGTTTTTCCCACTGTGATGGTTAAATTAAAGAATAACAGGCTGTTATATCCACCCTTTGGCAGCCTTCATCCTGTACTCAACGGAGATTTAAGAATTGAAAAAGATAATATCTCGGTGGCTGGTTTAAAAATAAGCACCAACAATCTTTCATATACACTTTCAGGAGACATTTCAGGATACAGGCACTGGCCGCCCAAATCCAGCTTAAAAATTATATCATCAAGCGTAAACCTGTATGGTCTTTTTAACCCGTCAGCATCAGAACCAATGGAAGAAATCGGACCTTTTGATCTTCCTGGAGTGAGCTTTGACGGACCCATAAAACTTGGCATTGCTTCTTTTTTGGGAATGAGGTTAAGTAATGTACATGGCAGCTATCTGTTTAAAAACAACAAGTTGCATATAAAAAATCTTAAGGGTAATATAGGCGAAGGCAGCTTCAACTTCTCAACAACCATTGACCTTGGGGTAAAGGGTCTTGATTATTACCTTTATTTAAAACTTGATGCTGTGCCTCTTAAATCAATCATGTCCCTGTTTCCCGCTTATAACTCCAGTCATATTGACGGAACGATTTCCGCGACCTGTGCATTCAAGGGAACAGGAACAGACCCGGCAGTGTTTACAGACAAGCTTAAAGGAGACGCTTTCCTTTCCTTAAACAATGGAAATATTAATGGACTGACATTCCTGCCACAGCTTTCTTACTTTATAAAAAGCGAAGAGCTTGAAAAAATTAATTTTGAAAAGGCCAACCTCCAGCTGAAACTTCGCAAGGGCATAATTGACCTGGATGGAGCTTTTATCAACCCTAAGATAGAACTTCATCCTTCCGGGGAGGTAGGGATAGATTCTTCCCTTGATCTTGAGGCCACCCTGAAAATATCACCTGAACTGTTTACTAACAGCACAAAGCTGGCAGATTATCTGCCACAGGAGGACGGGTGGATTACACTTCCTGTTAATATAGACGGCACACTGCAGGACCCCAATGTATCCCTGTCCAGAGAGACCATGAACTATATTTTAAAAGATACTCTGCCAAAACTTTTAATGGATATACTCTCAACCAAAACAGACACATCAACCGAAGATGCCCCTGAAGATATCTCTGATGGAGAAGAAGAGAAGAGAAAATAAAATAGAAAAAGTTTCAGAAATGATAGAAAAGCAGTTCGGGATTTCGCAACAGGAAGGCAAAAAGGGGCTGATTAAAATATCAGCCATGGTTGGGGAAGAAAAATCTTTTCATAGGCCCTGAACATATACCGGTCTGTCATGCCTGAAATAAAATCACAAACATCTTTCTCTAATATGCCGGAGGAAAAACTTTCACCTGCTTCCCTGTAAAAATAATCCGGCCTGTCGACATAATAGCAGTAGAGCTCCTCAATGATCTTTGATGATTTTCGAAAATCATCAAAAACCGCAGGTGCGTTATATACATTGTCATCAAGAAACAGCCTTAAGTTCATGGCAGCCTCCAAGACCTCGCTGCTTGCTTTAATTTTTTCTGAACCTGTTTTCATTGTTGTCGTTATGACATCATTTACCATTCTTCCTATTCTCAGGGAATGGTTTGCACCAAGCACCCGCAGAATATCTTTTTCATCAACACTCAATTGCTCAGGGGAAATAATTTTTGCCCTTAAGGCATCGTCCAGATCATGGTTAAGATATGCTATGGAATCAGCTATCCGCACAATCTGCCCCTCAAGGGTTTCAGGTACAAGCGAGGTATTATCAGGCAAAATAGGACCGCCACGTTTTGAGTGTTTCAGTATCCCATCCCTGACTTCATATGTTAAGTTAAGCTTTTCAATCTCATCTACAACCCTAAGGCTCTGTTCCGGATGACGAAATCCACCCTTAACAATTCTATTTAACACCTCCTCACCAGCATGACCAAAAGGCGTATGCCCCAGATCATGACCAAGAGCAATTGCCTCTGTGAGATCCTCATTAAGAAAGAGGGACTTTGCAATAGTTCTGGCAATCTGTGAAACCTCAAGAGTATGGGTAATGCGGGTTCGGTAGTGATCACCGCTGGCAGCAAGAAAAACCTGGGTTTTGTGTTTCAGGCGGCGTAAAGCTTTTGAATGGATAATGCGGTCTCTGTCATGCTGAAAAGCAGGCCTTAATTCACACTCCTCTTCCTTATGTATCAGTCCACGGGTTTTACAGCTCAGTGTTGCATGTGGAGACAGGTTCTTTCTCTCGACTTCTTCAATCTTTTCCCGGATAAACATTGGTATTTACCTTAAATGTAAACGCAGTACAGAAGTCAGCAGATAATGACTGTTAAATAAGCAGCTGCGTAAAAAATTTTTTATCGGTCTTGATAATTAAAAAATTACTATCAAAACAGTATCATATAGTAAAGATAATTCAGGAATTAGAAATATGGTGTCGCGTTACCTTCTTGACTTTTTTTACATAAACATTATATAAAATATTATGAAGTTAATTAAAATTTTTCTTTCTTTAGCTTTTTTTGTTGCAGGATGTTCGGTTCATCCCCATACACTTGAAAGGGAATTTAACATTGTAAGTGAACAAAAAGAGCTTAATATCGGCAGAACAGCACATCCCCAGATCATTGCACAGTTTGGCTATTATCAAAATCCTGAGCTGCAGCGGTATATAAACAGTGTGGGACAAAAACTTGTCAGTGTGTGCCCCCGCCAGGACATCACATACCGTTTCACGGTTCTTGATGACTCTATGGAAAACGCATTTGCAGTTTCCGGAGGCTATATCTACATAACAAGGGGGCTTCTGGCACTTTTGAACAGCGAGGCTGAACTTGCTGGTGTTCTTGCCCATGAAATCGGACATATTGTCGGAAAAGACAGTGCTACGATGATGTCACAGAACCTGTTAGCTCAGTTTGCCACCCTTGCAGGGGTTGCAGCCAGTGCTGCTGCTTCATCCTCGGCTGACCTTGCAATGGCTACAAACCAGCTTTTCAATACCATAATGCTTGGTTACAGCAGAAAAAAAGAATATCGTGCTGATGAGGAGGGCGTCGAGTACATGTTTGAGGCTGGATATGATCCAATGCAGATAATCTCCTTTATGCAAACCCTCTCCTATAAAAGTCAGGGACCTACAGGCATGCAGCAGTACCTGGTTACCCATCCCTACATATTCGATCGTATTGCCCGTGTTCAGGCAAAATGCAAAGTTGTCCAGGCCATGCGCAATACCATGGGACAAATTCAAAATACCGGAAGAAAGAGAGAAAGAAAGGGCGCGGGTCTGGTTCTGTCTGAAAAATACAAAACATATCTTGACGGGCTTGCCTATGGCTCTAAGGAAAGCCTGCGCCATATAAAAATATACACTGTGAAAAGGGGTGACAGCTTTGCTGTGATAGCTAAAAAAACCCTTGGCAGTTCTATTAAGGCTAAGGAGATTGCAAGGCTCAATGGTATGCCGATAAATGCCCAGTTGATACCAGGCGCAAAAATAAAAATTATATATTGAAGATCTCCTCCGGTTGCCGGCTTTTCACAGAACCATCATATAATTAATCTTCATCATGCAGCAGACAACATAAATCATAACACCTGAATTGAGCTATTCTAAAAAAACATGATGCCACAAATCCCGTTGTGTCGGGATTAATGTAACAGCATTGAACGGATTTAAGCATTACATAAGCTTCACCCCCCTCTTTCCCCCCTTGCCAAAGGGGGATGAAAGGGGGGGTTGGTGAAGTGTAATGCTTACTTAGTGTGTGAACGGAAAGTCCTGATTCCGAATTGTCATTGCGAGGAGTGAGGAACCCCGATAAAACCGGGGCAGGCCCCGACGAAGCAATCCCTTTGTTTTCAAGAGATTGCTTCGGTCGTACCTCCCTCGCAATGACAGAAAAAGTGTAATTAATCGACTTTTCGTTCAGCCACTACTTAGGAAGCAGACATGGATGTCTGCCTGAAATGAGTGACATACTGTTACTCTTACTGTCTTTATCTGAAAAACAGCTCAGCTCAGGTAATAATAAGATCTTTTTACTGAATCTTTGTAGCTTCATCAATAAGCATAATGGGGATGTCATTTTTAATATGGTAAAGCAGCTTGCAGGCATTACAAACAAGACCATCTCCGGCCTCATTTAAATGGATGTCTCCTTTACATTTTGGACATGCCAGAATATCCAGCAATTCTTTGCTGATAGTTATAAAACTGCTCCTTTAAAAAGAAAATTAGAATGTTATTACCTGAATTTTGCACCATTCAGGTATTATAATTTCAGATAATTACAGCATACTTTAAAAACATCTTCAACTTCAATATCCTTCATGCACCGATGATGTCCTTCCGGACATCTCTTTCTGCAGTAACATGGGCTGCAGGAAATCTCTTTTCTTATTACAGTGTTGTTTTCCCCAAAAGGACCTGTACGCCATGGTGCAGTTGGGCCAAAAAGAGCAACAACGGGTGTATTAACAGCACATGACAGGTGCATCGGCCCTGAATCCACAGATATCATAAGTGCTGATCTGGAAATAATGCAGACAAGTTCTCTAAGTGTTGTCTTCCCGGCAAGACTCGTAACCTCTTCACCCGCAACAGAGCGGATTTTATCCAGATATGTCTGTTCTTCATCACTTCCTGTTAAAAGCATCTGACAATCAAATTTCTTTTGCAGCATACTGCAAAGTTTTCCTGCCTTTTCGTGCATCCAGAGTTTTGTGGGCCATGCAGCAGACAAATGAAACAAGACAATGGGTTTAGACCTTAATAATTTAATCCTGTCAAAAAGACTGTCCACACTTTCTTCATCCTCATGACTGAAAAGTCTGTGAAACAATACTGGTGAGCCTTTTGCACCAAGGTATTGGATCAAACCCAAATGACGCTTGATAGCATGATCATCAAAACAGGCAGGGACAACCTTTTCCGTATAAAAAAGCCTGCTTCCTTCACGTGCGTTGTCATATCCGATCTTTCTTTTCCCGCGCGCAAGCCATACTGGCAGAGCACTTTTCAAAAGACCCTGAAAGTCAATGATAATATCATAGCGTACTGAGCGCAGCTCAAGAATGAATGATCGCATCCCCACAGCCACGTGCCCCACTCTCAAGGCTTGCAAATCTCTGGTCCATTTGACCCGGTTTGAAACTATCAGCCGGTCAATACCCGGATATCCCTGAAGCAGATTGGCAGCCTTTTTCTCCACAAGCCAGGCAATAAAACAACCCGGAAAGTGCCTGCGAAGCAGTTCAACTGCAGGCAGAGTATGGACAACATCTCCAAGGGCACTCATCCTGACGATAAGGATATTTGTCTGGGTTGAGGGTTGTGTCATTTTGGTTTCGGGTTTCGGGTTACAAGCTGATGGTTATGGGTTTTAATAAATATATTTTTAACCCGCAACCCAATTGCCTTTGTTCCCTTGCGAATCAGGGCAGGCACAGGGCCTGCCCCTGCCACGCTCTTTCCCTTTGTGCCTGGTTTTTTCTTTGACATTCTTTTGTCATTTGGGCTTTTTAATTTGACATTTTCTCTGTGTCTGCCCAATCCTTTCGCGCATGAATGCGCTCCTACCCCTCCTGGCCACTGCCTGTTTTCCCTTTGCTCCTCTGTGCCTTTATCCCCTTCTTTGCCCACTCTCCTGATTCTTTTTTTATAATACATCTGACGGCATCGTACAGATCATTACAGGTATAATCCGGGGGTTTTATGGTTGGGGGGTATCCTCTCTGTTCTTTCCGGCCGTGCCCTGTTAAAACCATAATGCCAACAGCACCAACATTATGTGCAAGCTGAACATCACTCATTTTATCACCCACAACATAAGAGCGTGAAAGATCAATATCCATCTCCTCTGATGCTTTGAGCAGAAGACCAGGTGCAGGTTTTCTGCATTGGCAGGAGCATGAAAACTTTTTTACAGACCCTTCAGGATGATGAGGACAGTAGTAAAATCCATCAACCTTTGCATCCTCATTCTGAAGCATGGCCAGCAGGACCTTTTGTATTTCAGGGAGCTGCCCCTCCTGAATAAGCCCCTTTGCAATGCCAGCCTGATTTGATATTATTACAACAGAAAATTCTGCACTGTTCAGAATTCTAATTGCCTCAGCAGACCCTGGTATAAGTTCAAGCTGATCCGGATTGCTCAGATAGCCCACATCCCTGTTAATGGTTCCGTCCCTGTCCAAAAAAACCGCCTGTTTCATATTTCCTTTAAAAAAACCCTTTTAAAAATATCATCCACGTGCCTGATAAAAAAAACAGGGGTGCAATATTTTTCGATCTCCTCTCCTGGAATAATTTTTGTTATCTCAGAATCTGCCAGAATTGTATCTTTAAAATCCTTTTTTTCTTCCCAGGCCTTCAGCGCATTCCTCTGAACCAGACTGTAGCCCTCCTCACGTGACAAACCCTTTTTTGTCAGTTCAAGCAGTATCTTCTGGGAATAATAAAGCCCTCTTGTCTTTCCCATGTTCTCTTTCATGTTTTCAGGATAAATCAGAAGGTTTTTAATGACGTTTGTAAACCTTACTAACATAAAATCAAGAATTGTTGTGCTGTCCGGCCCTATCACGCGCTCGACCGAGGAGTGGCTTATGTCACGTTCATGCCAGAGTGCAACGTTTTCCATTGAAGCAAGAGCATTTCCTCTGAGAATTCTTGCCAGACCCGATATATTTTCTGAAAGTATCGGGTTTTTCTTATGGGGCATGGCAGAAGAACCTTTCTGGCCTGCCGAGAAATACTCAGACACCTCTGAAACCTCTGTGCGCTGCAAATGCCGGATCTCTACGGAAAACTTTTCAAGAGAACAGCCAATCAGCGACAGTGTAGAGAAGAATTCAGCGTAGATGTCTCTCTGAATAATCTGGGTTGAAACAGGGGCTGGTTTCAAACCGCATTTTTCGCATACATATTCTTCTACAAAAGGCGGGTTATGGGCAAATGTTCCGACCGCACCTGATATTTTTCCTACGCTTATGGCCTCTTTTGCCTGTTCCATCCTCTTTTTATTGCGTTTCATCTCGTCATACCACAGCGCCATTTTAAGCCCGAATGTCACGGGTTCTGCGTGAATACCATGGCTCCTGCCTATCATTATCGTGTCCTTGTGCTGATATGCCTTTTCCTTAAGAACAGTCAAAAGCCCGTCTATATCCTCAAGAATAACTTCTGCCGACTGCTTAAGGAGCATGCTGAAGCTTGTGTCAAGAATATCTGAAGATGTAAGGCCCCAGTGGATGTATCTTGCATCTTCTCCGACATGCTCAGCAACACTCGTTGTAAAGGCAATAACATCATGTTTTGTAACCTGTTCAATTTCATCAATCCTGCTTACATTAAACCCGGCTTTGTCCCTGATGTTTATTAAAGACTTCTCGGGAATCAGTCCAAGTTTGCAAAGAGCTTCACAGGCAAAAATCTCAATGTCCAGCCACTTCTTAAATCTGTTCTCTGCAGACCAGATTGTTCTTAAAACATCACGCGAATAACGGTCAATCATTTCATCCTCCATCCTGCTGAATTTATCACTCTTTATCGGTGATATTAATCCGTGTTAATTCCCAAGAGCTTTTAACGCTGCTTCAACAGCTTTATCATGTTCGACAGCAGTCAAAGCTCTTCCTTCAATATTTATAATTTTTCTCAATTTCTTCCGCACCTTCTCCCACAGTTGAGTGCCATAATGCTGGTGACAAGCCACACAAAGACCTTCACGTTCCATTATGTTCCTTTCATCGTTGTTTAACGGCCTGTCTTTAAGAAGAGGCATGTTTTGCAATTGTCTTCCTTCACGCGTTATCAGTTGATCCCATGAACAGGGAAAACCTTTGA
>JAJRXD010000125.1 GCA_024276465.1 Deltaproteobacteria bacterium | reverse complement strand
TTTATTAATAGATCATCTTGTTCATTTGACAGCCATTGGTATAAAGAGCGGCCTCCCAAACTTCTTCTTCCCGAACTGCCTTATGATCCCCTGCCCTTCAACAGAAGTTACCCACCCAATCAAGGCCATGGCCTTTATATAGTTAGCATTTGAATATTTGGCTGGATTTACTGCAATTATACCGTAGGGATTATATAAGATAGAGTCTCCTTCACACATTACCTGAAGACCAATTTTGTTTCTAAAAGCAAGATAGGTTCCTCTGTCGGTTAAAGTATATGCTTTCTTTTCATCTGCAATAGTCAGGACTGCTCCCATACCCTGTCCAACCTCCTGGTACCAACTGCCTTTGGGTTTAATGCCTGACTGTGCCCATATCTTTTTTTCTTTTTTATGGGTCCCCGAGTCATCACCCCGGGAGATAAATTTTGCGCCAGTCTGTGAAATTTTCGTAAAGGCCCTTGCGGCAATCTTCAGGCCTTTGATGTTAGCAGGGTCTTCCTCAGGGCCTATTATTACGAAATCGTTATACATTACGTCCCGCCTGTTGACCCCAAAACCATCAGAGACAAATTGATTCTCAGCCCCCCTGGCATGAACAAACACAATATCAACATCTCCATTTCTTCCAAGCATTAATGCCTTTCCAGTACCAACCGCTATCACATCGACTTTAACATCAAACATTTTCTCAAAAGGGGGCAGCAGAACTTCAAGCAGCCCTGAATTGTCCGTACTGGTTGTTGTTGACATGCGCAGGCGCTCCTGCGCAGTGGAATTGCCGCAAATCAGAAAAAGAACACTCAGCCAGAAAAAAATTTTCTTCACCATTATTTTTCTCCTTAAAATTATAAAAATTTACTCAAACACAGCATCCCTGGAACAAGGAAGTGAAGTTTCAGCTTGACTTGAAATAATAGCACTATCTTTTTTCGAGTCAAGCCTTTTTGTTGTAATAAGAGAAAAAGAGTAATTATAAGTAAGTTATTTCTCCCATCAAACCCTCGATCAAATTTTCCTGATCATCTAAATACAATTATTACTCATTATTGTTAAGAAATGACATGCATTTTGGTTAATTTCTGGTATTGTTTTCCCATTAAAAGCAGGCTAAAATTTTAGCCTTAGCACACATATAACCACCATTTATAAACAGGCTTTGTTAGCTCATGAGCAAAGAGATGCTGAACACCAGAGAGGTTGCTGATTATCTTAATATTAATGAAAAACAGGTCTACAAACTTATAAAAGAGACTAATATCCCTGCAACCAGAATAACAGGCAAATGGACTTTCCCAAAAAAGCTTATTGATGAGTGGATTATAAGCAGTGCCCAGGAGCATGCTGGCATGAAGAAAAACAGAGGGGTCCAGGAAGAGTTTTTAGTGATAATGGGAAGCAATGACTTTTCAATGGAAATACTTTCCCGTGAGCTGACAAGAAAGTTTCCAGCTTACAGCCTGTCACTGTCAAGCGTGGGAAGCAAGGGTGGCCTCATAGCCCTTGGCCGTGGAATCTGCAACATGGCAAGCTGTCACCTGTTAGACCCCGAAACAGGCACATACAATATTCCATATTTATCCCGCTACCTTCCAGACATGGAAGTTGCGGTTATCAACCTTGTTCACCGTGACCTGGGTCTTATAGTGCGGCCAGGCAATCCACTACATATTCATGGAGTCGAAGATCTGTCAAAAGCAGATATAAAAATTATAAACCGCCAGAAAGGCTCGGGAACCAGGACATTTTTTGACTTTGAGCTCAAACAGCTTGAAATTGCCCCGGGCCGTATCAATGGATATAATACAGAAGTCAATACCCACACTGATGTTGCCATTGCAGTGCTGAGCGGATCAGCTGACACAGGCATTGCCATACTGTCTGCAGCAAAAATGCTGGGGCTTGAATTCATTCACCTCACCAAAGAACGTTTTGACCTTGTGCTTCCCAGGCAAAGCCTTTCCACAGCACCTGTTAATACTTTACTGGAAGTAATCAGGTCAGAGGAGTTTAAGGAGATGATAATCAAGTTAGGAGGATATGATACAGCACACACCGGGGAGGTGATAACCCCTTAAGGTTTATTTAATTCATTGCTGAGGGATTTTGTTTGAGCAACAAGCCGTATTAACATTCATTCAAAGGAGCAGATATGCGTGTTATAGATTTATGGAATAATAACAGTCATCCCACACTTTCTTTTGAGCTGTTCCCTGCCCGTAGTGACAAATCAGCGGAAAAGCTTGAGCTTGTTATTGACGATCTGGCCGGGCTTAAACCGGATTTTGTATCTGTAACTTTCGGTGCCGGAGGCTCGACACGTGACGGCTCAAGACAGCTTTTAAATAAGCTGATAAACGAAAAGGGCCTCAATGTTATTGCCTACTTTGCCGGATACGGGCTGGGCCCGGATGACACTACAGCAGTTCTTAACAGTTATCAGGATTTAGGAATTGAGACAATCCTGGTTGTCAGGGGCGACCCGATAGAAGACAATAAATTTCAGCCCCATCCTGACAGCATGGCCCATGCCACAGACATGATATCGTTTATTGCCAAGCGCTATAATTTCTGCATGGGCGCTGCCGGTTATCCTGAAGGCCATATTGAAGCCGAGAGCAGGAAAAAGGATCTTGAATACCTCAAGCTTAAAGTGGAAAATGGCGTCAAGTATATCATTTCAAACTACTGTTACGATAACAGGTATTTCTTTGACTTTGTTGATCAATGCCGGTCAACTGGTATTGATGTTCCCATTCTGCCGGGCATAATGCCGATCTTCAGCATTAAGATGATGAATACGCTGTCTAAACTTTGCGGTGCGACTATTCCTCGTGAAATAACAGAAAGCCTTGCTGGTCTGGACCCGGATGACAGGGAAGCAGTTGAAAATTATGGGATCGACCTTGCAACCCGCCAGTGTGCCGAACTGATCAGAAAGGGTGTGCACGGTCTTCATATCTACACCATGGATCGCAGCAGGCCGGCTCTCGAAATTGCAGGGCGCTTAAGGAAAGAGGGGCTGTTGTAGGGATCCTAATAAAAACTCTTTTTTTAAATTCTTACACCCCTTGACTTCACTCAAGGCATAATTATCTTTTTATCGAAAGACAAAACTCTCAAACCAATAACCTGAAAGGAGGTGTTTACTATGGCTATCACATTATGGCAAAAAAGGAGACCCTTCGAAGGACTTACAAGCATTTTTAATGTTTTCGACAGATGGTTCGATGATGATTTTACCTCAAATTATGTGGATTCATGGGCACCGGCAGTTGACATTGAGGAGAAAAACGGTAAATACCTGCTGAAAGCTGATCTTCCTGGAATGAACAAAAAGGATATTCATGTTGAGTTAGAGAACGGTTATCTGACATTGAGGGGTGAACGGAAATCAGAACATGAGGACAGGAAGGACGGCTACCACAGGGTCGAAAGGGCCTATGGAAGTTTTTCCCGAAGCTTTAAAGTCCCGGAAGGTTTAAGCGAAAAAGACATTACTGCAAAGTATCATGACGGGGTGCTGGAACTAAGCATTCCCGCTCCCAAGGTTGAAAAACCAAAGGCCATTGAAGTCAAGGTTGAGTAACAGCATTACATGGCCGACGACAAAAACAAAAAAAGGGATCATTTAATATGGTCCCTTTTTTTGTGAGAAATCTGAAAACATGTTTTTTTGGGTTGGCCCCACTTGATCAAGAAAAATTAATGATTATTTTTTTAGAGGGCAATAAAAAAAGGCCCTCTAAAGGAGGTGAGTAAAATGGCTGTTTCGATGATAAAAACAAAAAAATCTTTCGACCTGCTTGCAAACTGGCCGAAATATTTGAGAGAGATATGTTACTATTTTCCACAGCCGGAAGAAGAGCAGCTATGGGTACCTGCTGTTGACGTAAAAGAAAGATAGGGGAAATATTTACTCAGAGCTGATCTGCCTGGGGTAAAGGAGGAGGATATTCAGATTATATACAAAAACGGATATCTGACAATAAAAGGAAAAAGGCAAAAAGAAGAGCCGGATGAAAATGAACACAATTACATGAATGAAAGATACTACGGCCGTTTTGAAAGGGTACTGCAGTTTCCTCAGGGAATTAATGAATCTGAAATACAAAAAAG
This sequence comes from Deltaproteobacteria bacterium, assembly GCA_024276465.1. Classification (GTDB taxonomy): domain Bacteria; phylum Desulfobacterota; class WTBG01; order CAIYCZ01; family CAIRTM01; genus JAJRXD01. The sequence continues at coordinate 1,917 of JAJRXD010000125.1, read as the reverse complement.
ATATAACAACGGTATTCTGGAGCTCACAATTCCTGTGCCAATACAAAACATAAAAGACAGGGAAGCTTCTTAAAAACGGGAGGAGGTGATCAGTTATGAAAAATCTGAAGTTTTATTCTCCTGGTATTATGTTGATCTTGCTGGCCATTGTAATTATCGCTGTCCCACAAATCCTTGTGGCCATCGTAGCTGCAACAATTATCATGGTGGGGATAACAGCTTTGAAGATCGGACATATGATGAAAAAATCAGCGGCTGAATTTGATGTTATTGCTGATCGATATTTTGATGATGATTTCTTAGGTCAGCGTTTTGCAAGGTCATCAATGTTTAACAAGTGGAGGCACAGTAAATTTTGACAACCTCTCTTGGTTTTCCTGAGAGTCTAATATATATATTAAAAAAAGGGGGCTTTGTTTCAGAGGCCCCCTTTTTTGTCTACATAATACCAGCTTCAGAAACAGGTCTCTGGTTCATTTTGTCTTATAACCCCTGCTCCGGGCATTATTGTCTTTTACCTGCTCACCGACAGCCTGCCGGTTCGGCATCAGTCAGGTTTTAATCCCGAATTTTGGCAGCACATAGGCCTGCAGCAGGAACCACACAACAATCAACAACAGAAACAACAACAATGTTTTCATTTCAATCACCTCTCGTTTTTATTTTATATTACTATGGCTTCTATAGATAAATATAACACAGAAATCAGGCATGTCCAATGGCGTGACCAGTTCATGGGAGAGAATAAGATTTTTTAGAGGTTTGCTGAAATGGATCAATCTTGCCGTAAATAAAGCCGTAAATCCTGCTCTGATTTACGGCGGCATGCAGAGCGCAGTACAATCCGGAATCCATATATACCCCTGGTATGATAAAATACTATTTAGAATCCTTCTAAAAGTGTAGCAAAAAAGCCTTAAGGCAGAACAAAGCATACAGGGAGAGCACATCTTGACGTGCTGTTGTCTTTTTTGTACTTGTTGCATGTCCAGTACCCCTGCAAGTGCCCATCGTATTTGTTGACACACAGACAATCTGCCCTTATACTTGTCTGTTTAAAAAAGCAAGTTCCTGTACTGTGCTGACAGAATCTGGAAAGGTCGGTAAAAGAAGGTACAGCTTAACCTTATAAACCAAACCCCTGGGAGACGCAGAAGATATTTATTCAAAGAGAGAAAACGTGAGTATCAGCAGAGAGGAAAAAATATCCCTTTTAAAAAAGATGGTCTTAATCCGCGTTTTTGAGTAGAAGACCGAGACCCTTTATCATCAGAAACTCATTCCCGGATTTGTCCATCTCGCCATCGGCCAGGAGGCATCCACTGTGGGCAGTTGCGCGGCTCTGCGATCCGATGATTATATTATCTCAACTCACCGCGGACATGCTCATTTACTGGCCAAGGGAGCTGACCCCAGGTTCATGTTTGCAGAATGTCTTGGCAAAGCAACGGGATACTGCAGGGGGAAAGGCGGTTCCATGCATATTGCTGATTTTAATTTGGGCATTCTCGGCGCCAATGGTGTTGTGGGTGCCGGTTTTCCCATTATGGTGGGTGCCGGTTTTCCCATCAAACTGCGGAAAACAGATCAGGTGGGAATGGTTTTTTTCGGTGATGGTGCATCAAACCGGGGCACATTTCACGAAGCCTGCAACATGGCGGCTGTTTTTAAGCTTCCCCTTGTCTTTGTTTGTGAAAACAACCAGTGGGCCTCCACCTCACCAGCTGAAATAATGGTTGCCGGGGGATCAGTGGCTGGCCGGGCCCATGCCTACGGCATCCCAGGGTCTATCACCAACGGCAGCAATGTCCTGGAAGTCCTGGAAACAGTACAGGAAGCAGTGGACAGGGCACGCAGTGGAAAAGGTCCGAGCATTGTAGAAAACGAGACCTATCGCTACAAGGGCCATTTCGAGGG
>JAJRXD010000124.1 GCA_024276465.1 Deltaproteobacteria bacterium | reverse complement strand
GTTACATATTGTGTTACCTACAGGTGTAACTGCAGGTGCCTGATGTGTGAAATGGCAAAGAAAGCAGAAGACTGCCCTGATGAGCTTTCAGAAAAGCAGATCAATAAGATTTTTTCGGACAGGGCTTTTTCCCGCCTTGATGTGGTCAGGTTTACCGGTGGAGAACCATTTTTAAAAGAAGATATTGGCGGTATTGTTTCAAGCATCCACAAACTTACAAAAGCACGCATTTTTTATATTACTTCAAACGGAACATTTCCCGAAAGGGTTGAGGCATTTGTTGAAAGGGTGCTGCCTTTGGGGATTCAGCTGCACGTTCAGATAAGCCTTGATGATGCCTCTGAGCTTCACGACAGGATAAGGGGGGTTCCGGGTCTTTTTAAAAAGGCGTACAGCACCCTTGAAACACTTCGGAAACTGAGGGAGAAATGGAGTTTCGAGGTGGGCATTAACCAGACAATCGCAAAGGATAATATAACAAAAATAGAAGATGTCAATCACCTTGCGGGGCAGTTTAACTGTACCCACAATATAACGCTTGCGGTAAAGTATCATGAGGGAAGAACCCATGAATGTATTGATTTCAGCAAACCCCTTCCGTTTGTGACAATTGATTCCATGGATCTGCAGACCATTGAGGACATTTATTCAAGGATTTCTGCTTTAAAACATAATGCATATGATCTTAAAAAGAAACAGGTCAGCTCTTCTTTGCGGGATCTTTTAGAGGGATATCTTAATGAGGGCGGCAGAAACCGTCTTTTGTATCAAAAGGAAGAACCCAAACCTCTCTGTACGGCCTTTTTTACTCACTTAAGACTTCTTCCTGACGGAGGAGCTGTTTCATGCAGCCTGAGGAGCAGCAAGGTGGCAGGCAACCTCAGAGAAAAATCTTTTTCTGAAATATGGTTCTCAGAGGCAGCCATGAAGGAGAGAAGGGCGGTAAAGGCCTGCGGGGGCTGCTGGAGTGAGTGTGACATAGCTCCAAGTGTTTTTTATTCAGGGGACATTATAAAATGGGGTTTAAAAAAGCTGGTTTAGACAAAAACTGTCATAAAGCTGTCCTGCTGGCGCTGTTTCTTCTTCAGGTGGGGTTTACCAGATGCTATATACCCGTATCCGAATGGTTTAATGAAAATGCCATCTATACCGACGACTACAGCTTTCATTATGCTGATGCGCTGTATAAAGGTGTTTATCTTGAAAAATATAAAATGCTGTTTGCATATAACCCCTATGTGCGGGCAGGCAGTGTATGCAACATATTTTTTTCAGTGGATAACTTTGGATGGTCTGTGTTTATTTACCTTTTATCGTTTTTACCATCAGGTTTTTCGTTTAAGCTGTATTTAATTCTTACCATTTTGAGCATTCCTTTTTTATTATACCAGAGCTCAAAAAATTTCGGCCTGACCAGGAAGGAAGCTGCTGTATGCTCGGTTTTAGGGACGCTTTTCCTGCATGTCAGCATATGCGTGGATTTTCTTTACTGGGGCACAGTATCCTACATACTGTCCTGCTACCTGTGTATTCTTATAACATCTTTTTTCTACAGATTTGTAAAAAACGGAAAGACTGCTGACATTGTATGGTTTGCTGTTCTTTTCAGTGCAGGGTTCTGGGTTCATATATTTACAGCCCTGCATGTTTTTATCCCTGTCATTGTTTGCTACATTTTCTGTTTCAGCAAACTTTCATTAAAGCAGCACGCTTTAGTGGCTTTCTCAGGAAGTTTTGTTTTTTTTCTTAACAGTATATGGCTGGTTCCCTGCCTGATTTTTCTGGTTGACTATGCAGATCTTGCACGGGATAATTTTATCTATGCAACCCCCTGCCTGACCGAGCCTCTGAACACATATTTCTTCCTCAACCTGAAATTCAATGAATATATGAATATCCCCTTTCTTAAATCCGGCATTGTTGATCTGATTCTTTTAGGGACAGGTATACTGGGAATGACTGTGTGGAGAGGGAAAGAAAACAGGCTGCGGGCAGTCCTTTTTGCAGCTACTGTAACCTTCTTTTTTTTGCTGGCATATTACGGCTCATTCTGGGATTTTACAGCCAGCCTTACGCCTCTTCGTTTTATAATTTTTATGAATGTATGTCTGTGTGTTCCGGCTGCAACAGGGCTCTGCAGGCTATACGATCTGTTTCTCAAAGACAAACCGGTAAAAATCAGGTCATTATCTTTGATAGTTGTCTTTTATCTGTCTGGAACAGTTCTGGCCGTTCCCTACTACCACCTTTTTCAAAGAAAGGACTTTCGCCTTTTAACAGAAATCCCGGCACCTGTTAATGCCCTGACATCATGGATCAGGCAGAATACTTCTCCTGATGGCAGGATCCTTATTGAAAACTCAGACTTTGAAAGCAGTCATCAGTACTATGGAACTCATCTCCCGTATTTTCTTCCCCTGCTGACCAAAAGAGAATATATAGGCAATTATTCTCCTTATGCAATCAGCCGTGATTCATTTGCCACCTTTTACTGGGGTTACCTTTTTCGAAGAAAAATACAGGAGTACACCCGTGATGAAGTGTGGCCGTATATGGACCTGTATAATATAAAATGGATTATAATCTGGTCTGAGGAATCAAGAGATTTTTTTGAATCAGCCCCTGACTACTATCTGTTCAGAAAAAAAATTGATAAATTTTATATCTATGAAGTTAACAGGACAGGCAACTTTTTCATTAAAGGTCGTGGAAAAATCAGGGCTGAAATAAACAGGATTGAACTAACAGACCTGGAGCCACAGGATGGTGAAGTAATAATATCCTACCGGTGGATGAAATATTTAAGGACAGAATCTGAAATTGCCATTGATGAGACACGCATGCTGGATGATCCGGGCGGATTTATAACATTAAAAAACCCGCCAGCAGAGCTTATCATCTACAACAGCTACAAAGCTGTTTTCGCAGACTGGATAAAAATAGCAGATTTATTCAGAAACAGACTTTAATCCGGAGCTATCAGTCCCGATTTCAGCTTAGACTGACAGCTCTGCGGCTTAACCACAGGGGAATATTTTTGAAAGTCCTTTTTGTTTATAAATACAACTATATTGAGCCCATAGGGCTTATGTGCCTTTCAAGCGCACTGAAAAAAGATGGGCACGAAACCTTTTTTTATGACATAAACCTTGGCCCCTCACTTTTCTCTTTTGCTGAGGGTCTGCAGCCTGACATTATTGCATATTCCATTATTACAGGAACACACAGACTTTATGCGCAGCTTAACAGTGCTCTTAAAGAGAGGCTCAGTTTTTTTTCCGTTTTTGGGGGGCCGCATGCAACCTTTTTCCCTGAATTCATTAATGAGCCTGATGTTGATGCAATATGCGTGGGGGAGGGTGAGGCTGCTTTTGCAGAACTTGTCACGAAGATTGAAAAGCAGCAGGATATAACCAGCATAAAAAACATCTGGGTGAAGGCCGGGGAAAAAATATTCCGAAACCCTGTCAGGAACCTGCAGCGCAATATTGATGAGATTGAGTTTCCTGACCGTGATCTGGTGTACAAATATGATGCATACAGAAAAAGAAGCAACAAATATGTGTTAACCTCAAGGGGCTGCCCGTTTAACTGTACATACTGTTTTAACCATTCCCTTAAAAAAATCTACAGGGGGAAAGGACTTTTTTGCAGAAAAAGAAGTATCTCAAACGTAATTGCAGAAACAGAGGAGCTTAGAGCCAGTGCTCCGGTAAAAAGGATTCAATTTTTTGATGATATATTTATACTGGACAAGCAGTGGGTTCTTGACTTCTGCAATGTCTACCGGAAAGAGATCTCCATACCCTTTATCTGCTATGTCAGGGTGAACCTTCTTGATGAGGAAATTGTTGCAGCATTAAAATCAGCAGGAGTCATTACTGTAACTTTTGCGATTGAGACAGGTGATGATTTTCTCAGAAATGAAATTCTCAAAAGAAAAATTTCTGAAAGAAAAATCATCGAGGCTGGTCAGCTTATGCACAAATATAAAATTAAGTTTTTTACTCAAAATATGGTAGGATTGCCAGGGGAAACAGTTGAAAAAGCATTCAAGACCGTAAAGCTCAATGCTTTGTGCAGGCCAAGCTATGCAAATGCATCCATTTTTCAACCCTATCCCGGGGTTGAGCTGACTGAGTATGCTATTGCAAAGGGATATTATAAAAAAGAAAATGAAATTCTCCATGACTCTTTCTACGCCACGTCTGTACTTGAGCTGAAAGAAAAAAAAGAGCTTAAAAACCTTTCCCGCCTGTTTTCCCTTGGAGTGGAATTTCAGAGACTTTTGCCTGTTATCAGACTGGCAATCAAGCTTCCTGATAATGTTTTTTTTAAATTAATCTGGCATGTAACGAGAAGCTATGGCTATTTTTTCAGAATAAGCTGGATTGATGCAGGTGATGTTTTGCTGCCGTTTCTGGAAAGGATAAAGCTGAGACTCGGAAGGACAGGCAAAAAGGGGCAGAGGCACAAAGGCACAGAGGCATAACGAGTTTCGTGTGTCACGAGGTCGCAGGTTGGTGTTGAGGAACAAAAACCAGGGATTAAGGAGTTGAATTTTGTGGAAAAATAAAAAGGTATCTGTTGTTTTTCCTACTTACCGTGAGAAGCTCTCGATCAGGTCGGTTATTGAGGATTTTTTCAGCACAGGGTATGTGGATGAAATAATTGTTGTGAATAATAATGCTGAAGACGGCACAAAGGAGGAGGTGGAAAAAACAGGGGCTGTTCAGGTTTTTGAACCCCAGCAGGGCTATGGGTATGCAATGCAGAGGGGAATGAAGGAAGCAACAGGTGATATAATAATACTTTCAGAGCCTGATGGCACTTTTTACGGAGAGGATGTATTAAAGCTTCTTGCCTATTCTGACGGGTTTGATGTTGTTTTCGGATCGCGGACCGCACCCAAGCTGATAGATTACAGGGCCAATATGGGTATGTTCCTCAGAGTTGGCAACTGGTTTGTTGCAAAACTGATAGAATTTCTTTTTTTAACAGGTGTGCTTACTGATGTTGGATGTTCCATGAAGCTTCTTACAAGAAATGCCTATGAAAAGATCAGGAGTAGCTTTACAGTGGGGAACTCCCATTTTAATCCCGAGCTGATGTGTCTTGTTATTCTAAGCAACATTAATTTTATTGAGATTCCTGTCAGGTATGCAGAGAGGGTGGGTAAATCCATGGTAACAGGCAACAGCAAGGTTGCCCTGTTCCTGGGGCTCAGGATGATTCTGCTGATTTTCCGCTACAGGCTGGTAAGCTTTTTTACTGACAAAAACAGAAACAGGAAGGCTGCACGGAAGAATGCCTGAGACTGACAACTATCTGGATATACGGTTTTCAGAAAAGGAGCGGCAAAAAAGAGACCTTGTCTGGCAGGTGCTGTGCAGGGATTTCTTCCAGCAGTTTATAGGTGAAAACCAGTCAGTGCTTGACATGGGTGCAGGAAATTGTGAATTTATAAATAATATTGTCTGCGGGGAAAAATATGCTCTTGATGCGCAGGAAAACACGGGCTTGTATGCGCACCCTGATGTAAAGGTCATCACAGGCCCATGCACAAAAGCCTCAGAGTTTCTTCAGGGGGAAAAGGTTGATGTGGTTTTTGTCAGCAATTTTTTTGAGCATATGAACAGTAAGGAAGAGCTGCGAATAACGCTGCAGGAGATAAAAAAAATCACAAGGAATCCGGGCAAGCTTCTTATACTTCAGCCGAACATCAGGTACTGCTATAAGCAGTACTGGGATTTTTTTGACCATAATATTGCCCTGAGCCATAAAAGTCTGCGGGAAGCCCTGCTGTGCCTGGGGTTTAAAATCCTGATGCTTAAGCCGAAGTTTTTACCCTTTTCAACAAAATCCTGTTTGCCGCTGCACCCCCTGTTTGTAAAAATTTATCTGAAACTTTATCCACTGCAGCTTATTATGGGAAAACAGATGTTCATCTATGCTGCAAATTAACAACTAAAGAGGATTGAAGATGTCAAGAATTGCTTTGCTTAGAACCCCAAAGACCCTGGGATTTCCCTTTAATGACTTCCTTTGTTTTCCTCTGGGACTTATGTACATTGCCTCATCCCTTCGAAAATTCGGCAACCATGATGTAACAATTATTGATCCCAAAGTTGAATTGATTCCTTATGAAAATATTATCAAAAAGATTGGTGAGTTTTCTGCTGATTTTGCAGGGATAAGCGGAATGACCTATGAGGCTGAAGAACTGCACAGCATGGCAAAACTGATCAAGCAGCACTATCCTGCAATAACAACAGTTGTGGGAGGGGTTCATGCATCTGTTGCTCCTGATGAACTCATAAAAGATGACAATATTGATTATGTTATTATAGGGTACGGGGAGGAGGCTTTCTGCAGGCTTATAGATGAGATTAATGCAGGCAATCCCGCGCCCGAGATGCCTGGTGTTGCCTACAGGGTCAAGGGAAAACCAGTGATTAACCCGCGCAAAATTCCGGACACGCCCCTTGACAGTCTTCCGTTTCCAGCCTGGGACCTGGTTGCGCTTGAGAAATATTTTCCCAAGGTGCGCCAGAGCGTTATCCACGCCCACAAACGGTATATGAGCATTTTTACATCCAGGGGCTGTCCCTATCAGTGTGTTTACTGCCACCCTGTTTTCGGTAAAAAATACCGCACCAGAAGTGCTGAAAATGTTTGTGAAGAGATAAATATTTTATACCATGAGTATGGTATCAGAGAACTGCATGTTGCAGATGACACCTTCAACCTTGATATTTCCAGGGCAGAAAAGATCCTTGATTTCATTATTGACAGCAATCTTGACATTAGAATCTCCTTTCCCAATGGAGTGCGTGCTGACAGGCTCACAGACAAGCTGTTAGGAAAAATGAAAAAAGCAGGAACTTATATGGTTTCCTATGCCATTGAAACAGCGTCCCCGCGGATGCAGAAAATTATCAAAAAGAATGTACAGCTTGACAAGGTCTTTGAAATTATTAAAAAGACTGACAAGTTAGGCATAATCGTAAACGGTTTTTTCATGATAGGATTTCCCGGTGAAACAAGGCAGGAAATTGAAATGACTATCAGGTATGCCCTGAAATCAAAATTTCATACAGCAAGTTTTTTTGTTGTTACGCCAAATCCGGGGACAGAGCTCTATGATATGGTTAAAGATTCCATTGAAAAGAAACCGGATGACGGTGCTCTTTTCCACTATTTTCATCCGTATGGAATTTGCGAGGTGGATGACGCTGAGCTTCAGAGGCTGCTTAAAAAGGCAAATTATCTGTTTTATCTGAACCCCATGCGCATGTTCAGGTTTTTGCAGCTTTTGCCTCAGAAAAAAGATATTCCGAACCTTTTCCTCAGGTTTGCCAAGAGAACCTTTCTTAAGGCTTATAAAGAATAACTGTTTTTTGCAGAAGGTATTATGGATATTTTACTGATAAGTCCGCCGTGGATAATAGAAAAAGGCTCATTCTGGAAGGGGCTGATAGCCAACACCCCGAGCCTTGGCCTTGGTTATCTTGCAGCCTCCCTGGAGAAAAACGGGATGCAGGCAGAAATATTTGATGCCTCTGCCGAGGATAAAAGCCTTGAAGATGTAAAGAAAAAAATAATCGAAAAAAAGGGCATTCCGTGGATAGGAATCAGCACCACATCATATCAGTTTAAAATGGCAACAAAGGTTGCCATGATTGCAAGAGAAACCAGTCCTGGTTCACGTATTGTAATGGGAGGAGTACACCCGACACTCTTTCCTGATGAGGTTTTGGGAATTTCATCCGTAGATTTTGTTGTGAGAAATGAAGGTGAGATAACACTGACTGAGCTGGTCCAGGGAAAGCAGCCTGAAAAAATTTCCGGCCTGAGCTTCAGGGAGGGAGAAAAAGCAGTACACAACCCCAGCAGGCCATGGATTGAAAACCTGGATGATATACCATACCCCGCATATCACCTGCTTCCCATGGGGAAAAGCAAGCTGACCCTTGGTACTGCAAAACGCTGGCCAGCCATGATGCTTATTGGCTCAAGGGGCTGCAGGTTTAAATGCAGTTTTTGTACAACAGCAGCAATGGGAAGCAAGTTTCGCTTCAGGTCTGCAGAGAACATTCTGGGAGAGATAAAGCTTCTTACAGGAAAATACGGAATACAGGAAATTCATTTTCAGGATGACAGTTTTACATTGAACAAGGCAAGAGTTTTAGAGCTGTGCGGGCTTATAAAAAAAGAAAAAATTGATATAAGCTGGCTTTGCATGGCAAATGCAGTTGCGCTTGATGAAGAGATGCTTATGCATATGAAAGAGGCAGGGTGCCATCAGATCTGCATGGGAATAGAGTCGGGCAGCGAAACAATCCTTCGCAACTTAAATAAACCGGTCAAGTTAGATCAGGTGAGGGCAGCTGTAGCCATGGTAAAAAAAGCTGGAATTGATGCCAGAGGGTCTTTTATGGTCGGGTGTCCCGGGGAGACCGAAGAAACCCTGAAGCAGACAGTCGATTTTGCAAAAGATCTGGACCTTGATCTGATATCTGTTACAGTTCTCACCCCCCTTCCGGGGAGCAGGCTTTACCAGTGGGCAAAGGAAAAGGGGTATCTGATGAGTGATGACTGGAGTGATTATACAACGGTTAATTCAGTCATGCGCCTGCCCACGATTGATCCTGATGTTGTAGACAGATGGCACAGAAAATTTTACAGAAAGTTTTATCTCCGTCCTTCCTTTCTTTTCCGGCACATGTTAAAGATCCGCTCCATGGAAGAGGTGAAGATGAACCTGAAAGCATTTGCAAAAGTTGTGAGCTGACCCGGGAATTTTGATCTGCGGCTACCCTTCTCATTCATAATTGTGACACAGTCTCAGAACAGGAGATTTACCCATTATAGTTAAAAAATTTTATTAGACCTGTAACTCAAAACATGCAACGCGCATCTTTTATTTTTTACCATGAAAATACTTTTTATTGCAAAGGGCCAGGAAACATTAGCGATTGAATATCTGTCTGCATCTCTTAAGGCAGAGGGCCATGATGTTCAGCTTCTGTTTATCCCGGACCTTGACGGAAGCATGGGGTTTATCCGGCGCTCCTGTTTTGAGGACCTTCTTACCCCGGATTTTATAATAAAGGGGGTAAAAAAAATTGATCCGGACCTGATTGCTATGTCCAGCCCCCTCAATATTTATCCGTTTGTAAAGAGAACAGCCAGGCTCATAAAAAAACATTTCTCTGTTCCGATCATTGCAGGCGGAGGCCATCCGACACTTGCTCCTGAGCATATTCTGAAAAACCCTGATATTGACATGGTGTGTGTTGGTGAGGGCGAAGAAAGCCTTGTAGAGCTTGCCGGGCTGATGGAGCTGGGGCGTGACTATACGCAGACCCTGAACCTGGGGTTCAGGAGAAATGGCGAGGCAGTTGTCAACCCGGTGCGGCCACTTAATGAGGATCTTGACCAACTGCCCTTCCCTGACCGTGATCTTTTTTACCGGTTTGGGTGCTTTGCCGGCAATATTTATTTTGTAGCTGGCCGTGGCTGTCCATTTGGATGCACCTACTGCTGCCAGCATGCCTTCCGGACAATATACAGGGGCAGGGGAAAATACGTGCGGTTTCGAAGCGTAGAAAATGTTATACAGGAACTTGAGGAGTGTGTAAAAAAATACAGGGTTGAGAGGATACATTCTGAGGATGATCTTTTTGCCCTTGATGAAAACTGGCTTGGGGAGTTCTGCGATGCTTATAAAGCAAGGATTAACATACCTCTGTATTGCCATTACCGTCCTGGCACACTGTCTGATCAGATGATTGTCAAGCTGAAGGATGCCGGGTGCAGGGTTATGTATCTTGGCATTGACTCAGGCAATGCAGAAATCAGGCAAAAGACACTGAACAGGAAAGTAAGCAATGATGTAATGTATGAGCAGGCAAAGCTGATAAGAGATTCAGACCTTGAACTTGCCTGCCCCTCCATGTACGGGCTGCCCGGCGAAACCCCTGATCAGATGCTTGACACATTCAGGATGCTTAAAAAAATAGAGGCAGACTATGTTTACGCGACAATCTATTACCCGTTTTACGGGACAAAACTGTATGAGTATTGTCTTGAAAATGGCTATCTCAGGCAGGAGACTGCACTGAAAATCAGGGAGGGAGAAGGCTCGCCATACCAGTACTCTTTTCTTGAGGGCGAGCATAATGATCTGGCCATGATTCTGAAAAACACAGTGCCTGTTTACATGCGCTTCAGAATGATCAGGCCCCTGATTGACATTATTATCAGGTTCAGGCTGCTCAGATTAAGTGCTGCAGTTAACCTTCTGTTAACCCCCTTTGCCTATGGGCATGTTGGAAAGATAAAACGAAAAGAGATCCTGAAAACCATTTTTGTCTTTTTTCAGTACAGGTTTGGATTTAAATCAATTAACCCCTAACTTTATTACTTGCAGCATGAAAATACTTTTTTTTGCAAAAGGTCAGGAATCTATTTCAATAGAGTCCCTTTCCGCAGCCCTGAAAAAAAACGGGCATCAGGTTGACCTTGCCTTTGATCCCGGGCTTGATGATATCCTTGGGTTCCTGGATATAGGGTTTCTCAAAGCAGGCAGCAATGACTGGTTCCTGAAAAAGATAGAGTCGTTCCAGCCGGACCTTATCTGTTTTTCATGCCTTACAAACCTGTATGCCTTTGTAAAAGAAAAAGCATCGGTCATAAAAAAACGGTTCAACATTCCTGTTGCAGTAGGAGGGATACACCCCACAATTCTGCCTGAACAGGTAATTAAAAATCCTGATATTGACATGATCTGTCTGGGGGAGGGAGATGAAGCCATTGTTGAGCTTGCTGAAAAAATGGAAAAGGGCTCTGATTACTATAATACTGAAAATTTCTGGTTCAGGAAAAACGGCTCTGTTATAAAAAACCCCATAAGGCCTCTTATACAGGACCTTGACAGCCTTCCGTTTCCTGACAGGGAGCTGTTTTACCAGTATGGATGTTTTGCCGGCACATTCTACCTTGTCTCAGGCAGAGGCTGCCCATTCAGCTGCAGCTACTGCTGCCACCATTTTCTGCAGGGGCTGTACAGAGGGAAAGGCAGATATGTTCGAAGGAGAAGTGTTGACAACATTATTAAAGAGATTGCTCTTTGTGCGGAAAAGCATGAAATAAAGTCTGTTTATTCAATCGATGATACCTTTACCCTTGATAATGAGTGGATTGAGGAGTTCAGCCTCAGGTACAGGGAGAAAATCAATCTGCCGCTTTATTGCCACGTGCGTCCGGGAACTGTTACCCAGCGCATGATAGACAGCCTGAAGCGGGCAAACTGCCGGTCTGTATTCTTTGGTGTTGACTCAGGCAATGAAGATATGCGTTTCAATATTATGAACAGAAAGATTAAAAACAGCGTGATTCTTGAACAGGCCAGATTCCTGCGGGACAATGGGATCAAAATCACCACCTCAGCGATTTTTGGTCTTCCGGATGAGACCGAAAAACAGATGTTTGATACAATGAAACTTATAATGGACATTAAAAGTGACCTGTCCTATTCGTTTATTTTTTACCCGTTCCCCAACACGGATTCCTACAAATACTGTATTGAAAACAATCTGCTTGACCCGGCAGATCATGAAAAAATTATCAATGGTGAAGGCTCATTCCATAAAACTTCTCTTATTAAACAGGACAATGCAGAGCTTGCTGAAATTCTCAAAAATCTTCTTCCGTTCTGTGTTAAATTCCGTTTTTTAGCACCTGTTGTTTTATGGCTTATAAAAAAGAGGTGTTTAGCGCTGAGCAAGCTGATTTTTATTTTGACTGTTCCTATAACCTATTCAAGATATGGGAGAAACAAAATCCGCGAAATAATGTCTATTGCAAGGAAAAACAGGAAGGCATTGAATATATTCAGATAGAGTTCAATCTGAATCAAACGATTTTTTGAACCCGGATATTGCAGTAGGTGTTTACTGTAATATCTGGGTTATAACTATGAAGAATAAATAAAATGACAATAAAAAAAAGAATTACAGGAATTTTAAGCATTATCTTTTTGTTTTTTTTACCTTGTTTTTTAACGTGGTGTTCAGCTAATCCTTCCCCTGACCCTGCAAATTTTTACAATTTTCTCAGCCCTGCCAAAGAACAGTCAAAAACCGGTAATGCCATAGTAAAGCAGCTTCAGCATGGACATTATGTCCGCCTTGCCCTGAACGACAACCTGTCCACAAAGATGTTTGATCGTTATTTGTCAGACCTGGATCCAGCACGGAGCTATTTCCTTGCCTCTGATATCAGAGAGTTTGAGGCTTACCGTTATCAATTAGATGATGCCCTGAAGGCCGGTGATCTGGATATAGCTTTCAAAATATATAACCGTTTTGAGCAGCGGGTTACAGACAGGCTTGTTTTCCTGATCAGCCGTATAGAGCAGGGCCTGCAGGGCTTGAAATTTGATATCGACGAAAGCCTGGTAACAGACAGAAAAAATGCTCCGTGGCCTGACAGCGTGGCTGCACTGGATGAGCTTTGGCGCAAACGCCTGAAAAGCAATGTTTTAAATCTTAAGCTGTCTGACAAATCATTAGAGGAGATAACAGGCATTTTAGAAAAGAGGTATCGCAGCCAGCTTAAACGAACCATGCAGGTTAACAGCGAGGATGCGTTTCAGACATATATTAACTCATTTACAGAAACCCATGATCCCCACACGCAATATTTTTCTCCGAGGGCAACTGAAAATTTCAACATTCACATGAGTCTTTCACTGGAGGGCATTGGTGCGATTCTGCAGCAGGAAAATGAATATACCAAGGTTGTGCGACTGGTTGCAGCCGGGCCTGCAGACAAGGCAAAACAGCTCAAACCAGGCGACCGTATTGTTGGTGTGGGACAGGGGCATGATGGAGAGATAGTGGATGTTGTGGGGTGGCGCCTTGATGATGTGGTACAGCTTATCAGGGGCCCAAAGCAGACAACAGTCCGGTTAGAGGTTATCCCGGAGGATGCGGATGATGAGCACCAGACAAAAACCATTAAAATTGTGCGGGACACTGTCAGGTTAGAGGAGCAGTCTGCCAGGAAAAAGGTGATGGAACTTTCGCGCAAAGACCATACATTTAAAATTGGTATTATTGATATTCCGACATTCTACCTGG
This sequence comes from Deltaproteobacteria bacterium, assembly GCA_024276465.1. Classification (GTDB taxonomy): domain Bacteria; phylum Desulfobacterota; class WTBG01; order CAIYCZ01; family CAIRTM01; genus JAJRXD01. The sequence continues at coordinate 28,386 of JAJRXD010000124.1, read as the reverse complement.
ATTTTAAAGCCCTTCAACAAGGCGATCCTGACTTTAAAAGCACTACGCGTGATGTCAAAAGACTTTTGCAGGAGCTCTCGGAAACAGGTGTTGACGGTATAATTATCGATCTTCGAGACAACAGTGGCGGATCGCTTCAGGAAGTTCACACTTTGACGGGCCTGTTTATCAGGCAGGGTCCGGTTGTTCAGGTACGCAATGCAAATGGCACAGTGAACATTCTACTGGATCAGGACCCGGAGATTTTGTACAGCGGCCCTCTGGCAGTAGTGGTAAACCGCCTGAGTGCATCAGCCTCGGAAATATTTGCAGGTGCCATACAGGATTACGGGCGGGGTATCATTATAGGGGGACCTACTTTCGGCAAAGGAACAGTACAAACCCTGATTCCGCTCAACAGGGGCCAGTTGAAAACAACAATGGCCAAGTTTTACCGTATTACAGGAGAAAGCACACAAAGGAAAGGTGTTGTGCCGGACATCTTTTACCCTGATCTTTATGATAAGGACGAAATAGGGGAAAGCGCCCTGCCCCAGGCTTTGCCCTGGGACAAGATTGGCCCTGCTCCATACAGGGCCTGTGCTGAATTAACACAGGTAGTTGCAAAGCTGCGGGAGCTGCACAGGAGCCGTATCAAACAGGATCCTGATTATATTTATATCCTTAAAATGATTGAACACCGTGAAAGATTACGAAAAAAAACGCAAATTTCCCTTAAGGAAGCTTTTCGCAGAAAGGAAACAGAATCCACCAAACAGTGGCGACTTGATCTGGAAAACAAACGTCGGATAGCCAAGCACCTGGAACCCCTGGCAAAATTTTCCGACCTGGAGGCTGAAAAGGAAAAAAAACCAGATGACCAGTCCCCAGAGGATGATCCCTTGCTGATTGAGAGCGGGCAGGTTCTCATTGATTTTATGTCGCTTTTTACAGGCAATGATCTGCCTGCAGCACAAAACAGATAGACACTGGGACTGTTGAAAAACCCCCATCTGCTGCGTTGCACTCATCAGTCGTCATTGCGACGTACGAACAAGTACGACTCATTCCTTATGATTTCATGCGCCTTGCATATGGACGTTTTTGAACAGCCCCATTGAAATGACTTTTTCAACATCCCCACACAGGGTGTTGAGTCCGGATATTGCAGTAGGTGTCTACTGCTTTCTCCGGGTTAAAGGTAAAAAACAGCCATGATTCACATTACACGTGATATCTCAATCGGTGAGTCTGAAATTCATCAGGAATTCATCCGCGCCTCAGGCCCTGGTGGCCAGAATGTCAACAAGGTTTCAACAGCAGTTCAGCTCAGGTTTAACGTGTCCAAAACAGAATCCCTGCCCCATGATGTCAGGCAGCGCCTGATCAGGCTGGCCGGAAGGAGGATGTCACGGGACGGTGTTTTAATAATTACTGCCCGCAGGTTTCGCAATCAGGAGAGAAACCGTCAGGACGCCCTGGACAGGCTGGTTGATCTGATACAAAGGGCAGCTCAAAAGCCAAAACCACGCTGCAGGACAAAACCCACCCTTGCATCAAAGAGGCGCAGACTTGATGCCAAGCGGCGTACAGGGAAAACAAAAAAACAGAGGAGGCCTGTTTCTCCGGAAGAAGATTAGTTCGAAAAACAATCTGTTGACAAAAGGCACACAATATGATATATTTTAAACATAAACAGATATGAAGTTATTTGAATGGGATGATGAAAAAAATAAAAAACTAAAAGCCATTAGAGGGCTTTCCTTTGAAGAGGCAGTATTTTACATTGCCAATGACTTTGTGCTTGATGTTGTCCCCCATCCTAATCCGAATAAATATCCTGGTCAAAAAATGTTTATCGTCAATATTGATAGCTATGCCTATTTAATACCTTTTATTGAAAAAGAAGAGACAATATATTTAAAAACTATTATTCCCAGCCGCAAAGCTACGAAAAAATACCTAAAGAGGTGATAAAAATGAAATTGAACAAAGAAGAAAGAGAAATCCTGCAGGACTATGAAAAAGGTGAATTCAAGTCTGTGTCAAATGTGAAAAAGGAAATTGCAAAATATCGCGAATATGCCAAGCATGCACTACAAAAGAATAAACGTATAAATATTCGTATCTCAGAACGAGACCTTATCCACATACAGAGAAAGGCAGTCGAAGAAGGGTTGCCCTACCAGACATTTATCTCCAGCATACTACATAAATTTATTACCGGACACCTTACTGAAAAAACAAATTAAAATTCCAACAACTCCTTCCACCTGCAAGTGATTATGGTAGAATTGAGCCGCCGAAATTTGATGCGTTACATCTTTCTACACTGATTCAACAAGTATTATCGATGATAGCCCGGTATGGTGGCGTTACACCACTAAATTCCTGGCAATGTCTTTGCCAAAACGGCCCTTTTGCAGCTGTGAATCAGAGTATGTTTAGCGAAATATTAAAATGCCTCGGTAAAGAAGGAATTATAATACAAACATCCGAAGGCACACTGTTACTTGATTTGAAGGGTGAGAGAATCGTTAATCACTACAGTTTTTATGCAGCTTTTTCAACACCCGAAGAGTATACCCTTATGGCTGAAGGCAAGTCTTTGGGAACATTACCATTTTCAAATCCTATTTCAGAAGGAGCTTTTTTGATTTTTGCCGGAAGACGATGGAAAGTAATCTCTGTGGATATGGATAAAAAAGTTATTGATTTGACACCCTCAGCAGGTGGAAGAGTACCAAAATTTGAAGGCGGGGCTGGGTTGGTCGATGATAAAATAAAAGAGGAAATGCATAATGTGTATACTTCGACAAATACACCAGTCTATTTAGATAAAACAGCGCAAGATCTTTTGTTAGAAGCAAGGAAATATTTTTTAAGTTATCGCCTTGCAGAGATGTCGATATTACAAAACGGAAAAGAAACACTGATTTTCATTTGGAAGGGAGACCGAATTATTAACACAATATTTGTACAGCTTTTGGCCCGTGGCCTAAAAGTTACCCGTGACGGGTTAGCAATAAGTGTTTCTGATTGTACTCGAAATGACAGCTTTTTATGGTCTTCTATCAGGCACTGATTATATTATTTGTAACACCAGCAAAAACAGGGCGCTGTAGTCCCTGTTTTTTTGGTTTGACCATATTACAGGAATATTGTATTAAATATACATATATGTCGGCCAAATAAACAGAAAAAAAACAAAACAATTTCAGACGGGGTTAAAATGATGGCAAAACAAAAAATTTCTTTTCTGCTTTTAGCAGCTGCATTAATTTTTCTTTTCCTTTTACCACAGGTTATCCTGGCTGAACCCGCAGACAATCTGTCCGGTGCAGGCATAAATGCAAATGTTGTAATTTTAAGCCCCGGACATTCAAGAACAATTTTTTATGAGCTCCATGACATTATCTATAATGATGTCAGCGCTGTTCATACAACATTCATATTCACTCTTGGTGCCGGTACATTAACAGTTTCAGTTGCAAGTACCACCCCAATGGGTAAGGGCTCAGAGATATTATACGCAACCACCGGTTTTATTGGACTTACCCCGGTGCTTGATTATGCATATGGTTCTTCGCCCATCAGCATGAGTCTGCCTCTAAGCGATTCGCCTGTTAATATCGGTTTTCTTTTAACAAGTGTTGTTGCAGGAATAGGCAGCCCTGATTTTCCCGTTACAATGAGCATGACCTTCTATCTTGCCCCTGCGCCTTAAAATTGATGGCGTCGTTAAAAGACCAATCTACTGTGTTGTACTGTTTTTTTTGCTGCTCAAAATACTATTTGTATGTCTTCGCAGCAAAAAAAACACCACGCCTTGTATATTGAACTTTTAACTTAACCATCTGAAACACTATTGATGACTTTTTGCGAAGTCATCAAAATTGAATCATTCGTAAAGTTTCAACCCCTGAAGAAAGGATATAATATTTATGAGAAGATCCCTGTTTTTACTGTTCTTCATTGCCATGCTGTTCACTTCTCTTCCAGTCCATGCTTTTACAGAGAGCAGCCCGGATTTTGTGCCAGATGAAATTATTGTTAAATTCAGGGATGGGGTTAAAGAGTTTAAAATTTTATCAATTTTGAAATCCCCTGGCATTACTGATGTAAAAAGTTCATATAATAATTTCTTTAAGGTTGTAAAGGTTAATCCAGGCTCTGCTGGTCCTGTCATATCTGTACTTAAAAATCATCCGGAAGTTAAATATGCTGAGCCCAACTATATTGTAAGGGCATACAGTGTCCCGAATGACGAATTCTACAGCCTGCAATGGAATTTCCCCATGATTAACCTGGAGGATGCATGGGAGAAAAGCACAGGAGAAGGCGTTGTGGTGGCTGTTCTTGATACAGGTGTAAATCCGAACGGGAAGGATGGTTTTGGCGGCCGCTTATTGCCGGGATATAATGCTTTTCTTGGAACTGAAGCCCTGTGGGAAGATGGTAATTTCCACGGAACCCATGTGGCAGGAACCATCGGGCAGGAGACAAATAACGGAGAGGGCGTTGTGGGGGTTGCCTATGATGCTGAAATTCTTCCGGTCAAGGTTCTGACCAGGGTCAGAGTCGGAAGCCTTTCTTCTGTTGCTGACGGTATTTACTGGGCAACAGACCAGGGGGCAGATATTATCAATATGAGCCTGGGAGGAGATGAATCCTCCGAGATTTTTGAAGAAGCTGTTAACTATGCCTATAACAGGGGGGTAATATTAATAGCAGCATCAGGTAACGAGGCTTCTGAAATCGGGTTCCCGGCAGCATTTTAAAATGTCATGGCTGTGGGTGCGGTTGGTTATAAAATGCAGCGTGCCTTTTACTCAAATTTTGGACCTGAACTGGATATTGTTGCTCCGGGGGGAGATTCCAGCCAGGACCCCGAAAATGACGATATTGTTCAGGAAACTTTTATTGAATTTTTAGGATTTAGAAATTTTGCTGTTGGCTGGAAGTATGCCAGTCTGTCAGGCACCTCCATGGCAGCACCCCATGTTTCAGGTGTTGCGGCTCTCATAAAGTCGATTAACCCGCAATGGGGGCCGGATGAAATCAAAACAGCGATTGTAGAAACAGCCATAGACCTTGGGCCAACAGGCAGGGACGATGAATACGGGTATGGCCTTATTGATGCAGATGCAGCACTGATTTATGATGATCTCCCATAGGAAGCTATTTCCGGACAGCCTCCTGGGGCGATGTTTCAGGAAAAGAAGAAGTTATGACATTTAGAACTCAGGCAATAAAAGAAGCAGGGCAGAGTATCTGGCTGGATAATATCCAGCGCAGAGAGCTGTATGATGGCACTGTTCAGCAGATGATTCAGGAAGACGGGGTCAGTGGAATCACATCCAACCCCACAATATTCATGAACTCTGTTACAAAAAGCAGGGATTACGATGAACAGATACTGGAACTGACAGAATCCGGAAAAGATGCTGAAAAAATTTATCGTGGGATTACATTAGATGACATAAAAAAAGCCGGCACTATTTTTTTGCCCATATTTAAAGAAACAGATGGCAGGGACGGGTTTGTGTCAATAGAGCTGAATCCCCAGAATGCTTTTAATGCTGAAGAAAGCATAAAAGAAGCAAGGGAAATTCTGTCTGAAACTGGTCTGCCCAATATCATGATTAAGGTTCCCGGGACAAGGGAGGGGATAAAAGTAGCAAGGCAGTTAATATCAGAAGGGATGAATGTTAACATCACACTGCTTTTCTCACCGGAGTATTACAGGCAGGTGGCCCTTGCCTATATAGAAGGCCTGGAGGAAAGAGACAGGAATGGCAAAGAGATCTCTAATGTCCATTCAGTAGCAAGTTTTTTTATAAGCCGGATCGATACAAAAGTGGACAAACAAATTGACGCAGTTGTCATGGCAGATACAGCTGCAGGAGAAAGGGCAGCAGCACTCAGGGGCCAGACGGCAATTAATGTGGCAAAAGTTACGTATGCAATTTATAAAGAACTGTTTTTCAGCCAGCGTTTCAAAAACCTGCAGAAAAGGTCAGCACGCATACAGAGGCCTCTCTGGGCAAGTACCGGCACAAAAGACCCGGCATACAGTGATGTTAAATATGTGGAGGGACTTATTGCACCTGGAACCATAAACACGCTTCCACCCCAAACCATTGCTGCATTCAGGGACCACGGTGTTGTGGAGAAAACAATGGAAGAGGGACTGCATGATGCGCCTGAAGTCCTTAAACAGATTGAACAGTGCGGTATAGACCTCAACAAAATTTTTGACCAGCTTCTGGATGAAGGTGTCAGGGCATTTGAAAAGTCGTATCTGGATTTGCTGAAATCGATTAAGCAGAAAGGGGTGTTTCTTGCATCACATGCTGAGGGATGAAATTATATTTTTTCTTTCCAGGCAGGAAATAATTTTATTCACACAGCCATCTATCTCATCACTGTCCGTATCCACTACTATTTCAGGGTTTTCCGGTTCTTCATAGGGAGAGGATATTCCGGTAAACTCGGATATTTCTCCAGCCCTGGCTTTTTTATATAACCCTTTTGGGTCCCTTTGTTCACACTCCTTAAGGTTGCACCTGCAAAAAATCTCTACAAACTCCCCTTTTTCCAGGATGTCCCTTGCCTTTTGCCTGTCTGCCCTGAATGGAGAAATAAATGCCGAAAGTACAATCATGCCTGCATCAGTGAAAAGATGGGCAAGCTCAGCAAGCCTTCGGATGTTTTCCTGCCGGTCCTCCTGGGAAAACCCTAAATCCCTGTTCAGGCCGTGCCTTACATTGTCTCCATCCAGCACATAGGTATGGCACCCCCTTTTAAACAGCCTGTATTCAACCTCATGTGCAAGGGTTGATTTGCCTGACCCTGAAAGGCCTGTAAACCAGAGAGCAGCAGCCCTGTGCCCGAACAGCTTACCCCTGTCTTTTTTTGAAACAGTTGACTGGTGCCAGACTATATTATTGCTTTTTGCTTTTTGCATAACAAAAAATTCGCTGCTTTATCAATCGCTGTAAAGCACAACGCAGTTTTTCCCGGAATTTTTCCCCTTATAAAGCGCAGAGTCAGCTGTTTCAATCAGCTCTTTAAGGCTTTTGACTTTGTCCGGAAAAGATGAAAGTCCTATGGTAATGGTGAAATGGGTAATTTTTTCTCCATCCTCAGTCTCAAACACAAATTTGTCTATGGAATCCCTGATACGTTCTGCAACAACAAGGGCCTCTTCAACCGGTGTTTCAGGTAAAATAACAGTAAATTCTTCACCGCCATAGCGGGCAACTATGTCTATCCCTCGCGTATTTTTTTTTATTTGTGAGGCTATCTGTTTGAGCATCAGGTCCCCCACAGGATGCCCAAAGGTATCGTTGCAGGATTTAAAATTGTCTATATCCAGCATCATGAGGGAAAGAGTCCGGTTATAGCGCTCTGCCCTGTCTATCTCCTGCTGTAATATCTCCTTAAAATAACGATAATTGGCAAGCCCTGTCAGGTCATCACTGTTTGAAAGTTTTTTATAAAATTCACTTTCACTTGCCAGTTGTTTGAGCTTTTTTGTTTCAAGGGTTTTTTCCACAATGAGACTGATCTGGCTAATGTTGAAAGGCTTGGTAATAAAATCTGAAGCCCCGGCCTTCATTGATTCAACTGCATTCTCAATTGTGCCAATTCCCGTAATAGCGATAATAGGGGTATCAATGCCCTGTTTTTTAATCTCCTTGATCAAGGCTATGCCGTTCATTTCCGGCATAAACAGGTCTGATATTATGATGTCAAAAGAGGACTTTTTCAGGATGTCCAGTGCCTTCAAGCCTGAATCTGTGGTTTCAACACCAAAATCCGCTTCGGCTAAAAAGTCACCGATTGTTTCTCTTGCCTCTGCCTCATCATCAACTATAAGGATTTTAACTTTGTTTTGTGCTGTCATACTGTTTGCCGTCAACCCAGGTATTATCCGATTTTTTCTTTTATAACTCTGGAAATATTTTTACATAACATCTCTGTCTGCTCCCTGTCAGGACCTTCAAGCATTACCCTGCATATCTGCTGGGTTCCTGAATAGCGAACAAGGACCCTTCCCCTGCCCCCTATCTTTTCTTCTGCCTCCCTGACAGCATCCTGTACTTCTGATATTGTGGCCAGGTCAGGTTTGCTTTTGACATCAATATTTATCAAAAACTGTGGATAAATGGTAACAATTTTTGCAAGCCGGGAAAGAGGTTTTTTTTCTTTCAGCATGACAGCGATAAGCTGAAGACCGGTTAAAATGCCGTCACCTGATGTATGGTGGTCAAGAAAAATTATGTGCCCTGAATCCTCCCCGCCAATTACAGCTCCTGCCTTGAGCATCTCTTCTATCACATACCTGTCCCCCACATTTACCATGGTATGCTCAACGCCCATTTCTTTAAAAGTGTTGCAAAGCCCCTTGTTTGACATAACAGTTGTAACAACTGTATTTTTCTTTAACCGGCCCTCTTTTTTCAGGTTAGCGGTGCAGATTGCAATAATCTGGTCCCCTGTAAGCATGTTTCCGTTTTCATCAACCGCTATCAGTCTGTCCCCGTCACCATCAAATGCCAGCCCGAGATGCGCTCCCTCACGAACAACAGCTTCACACAGGTTGTCGGTATACTGGGACCCGCAATTGTGGTTAATATTTAAACCGTCCGGGTCTGCGTGAATTGTGACAACTTCTGCACCCAGCTCCCAGAAGACATGAGGGGCAACTTTATATGTTGCTCCGTTGGCACAATCCAGCACTATTTTCAATCCCTCCATGGAAAGCTCTCTGGGAAAGGTGTTTTTCAAAAAAACAATGTACCGGCCCTCTGCGTCATCAATTCTGTAAGCTTTTCCCAGATTTTTGGGCTGCGGGAGGTGATTATTAAGCCTGTTATTTAAAAAAATATCTTCAATTTCAGATTCTTTCTCATCAGGGAGCTTAAAACCATCCGAGGAAAATATCTTTATTCCATTATCCTGATAAGGGTTATGGGATGCTGATATTACAACACCTGCATCAGCCCTCTGGCTTTGAACCATGAAGGCTACTCCAGGGGTTGGCAGGGGACCTATTAAATAGGCCTCGCCACCCATTGAGCAGATGCCTGAAACAATAGCCTGTTCCAGCATGTAGCCTGAAATTCTGGTATCCTTTCCAATAATTATTTTTGCTCTATGCGAATTTCTTTTAAACAGATGCGCTACAGCTCTGCCAATATTGAGCGCTACTTCTGCTGTCATGGGGTGTGTATTTGCTATACCCCTTATTCCATCTGTTCCAAACAGCTTTCTCCCCATGTTTTCCCCAGGTATTATTTAATTTATGATTTGTATATGTTAATTTGAACTGTATAATGTAATACCACAGTTTATATTTAAAATTTTTTTATGTCAATTAAGATAATAGGATAATCTGTTCCTAAAACCATTAATATACTTGTTATAACAGGCATATTTCCCCCTGATATTGGCGGCCCGGCAAGCTTTGTCCCTGCCATTTCAATGGCTCTTGCAGATAAGGGCCATAAAATTTCAGTTGTAACGCTAAGCAACAGCATGAGCCATGACGACAGCTCATACCCGTTTTCAGTTGTCAGGGTTTTTCGCTCTCTTTCACGGCCATGGCGGTTTTGCAAAACAGTAATGACAATTATGCAGCATGGAAAAAAAGCGGATCTTCTTTTTGTGCACGGCCTTGCTCTTGAATCTGTAACTGCAAATTATTTTCTGAAAAAACCAATGGTTCAGAAAACAGTTGGCGACCTTGCCTGGGAACGTGTAGTGACCCTTGGGCTGACAATGGACAGGATAGATGAATTCCAGGAAAAGAAATATGGCCTCTACATTGAATTTCATAAAAAGCTCAGAGCATTCTGGACTAAAAAGAGCCATCTGATAATAACGCCAAGCATATATCTCAAGGGGATAATAACTAAATGGGGAGCCAGTGCAGACAGAATCAGTGTTATCTATAATGCTGTCCAGAATATGGAACCAGCCCGGACAGAGCTGCCTGAGCCTTTCCAGCAGGCAGGCAGGGGCAGAAAAATAATTGTTTCTGTTGGGCGGCTTGTTCCGTGGAAAGGATTTGAAGGTCTTATCATGGCCGTAAACAATATTCAGGAAGCCAGCCTGATAATAATCGGTGAGGGCCCTGAAAGAGAAAAAATCGAGTCTCTTATCAGGGGAAAAAAACTGCAGGACAGGATACACTTGACCGGTATGCTCTCCCGCAACGAGGTGTTTTCCTGTTTAAAAAAATCGGATCTTTTTGTGCTTAATTCATCTTATGAAGGTCTTCCGCATATTGTCCTTGAGGCAATGGCAGCAGGTGTGCCTGTTCTGGCAACAGATGCCGGAGGCACGGCTGAGCTTGTCAGGGACGGCTGTAATGGAATTCTTGTTCCCCCTTCAGAGCCGGAATTGCTTGAGGGGAGCATAAAAAAACTGCTGAATGATGATGAGTTCAGGCACAACATGGTTCAGGAGGGGTTTGAAACTCTTAAAGACTTTAGCTGGAAAAACCTTGCTGATCAGACAGAGCAGGTCCTTGAAAATGCAGTAAAAGAAAAAGATCAGCTCAGGGAAAACTTTTCCAACACTCATTGCAGCGATCCTTTGCCGGTTCTGTTTATAAGTACCACCAGGTACAGCACCCCCCCTGACCCTACGCTGATAAAAAAGTGGAAAGGCCTGAAGCCTTATTTCAAGGCTACTGTTATTTCGTTCCGGGAGGGTTCAGGGTCATTGCGGCCTGTTCTGGAAGGCTCGCAGTGGATACTGCTGCCATCAACCCTCCCGCGGTTTTTGAGGTATTTTTTACACTTTTCAGCCTCCTTCTTTCTTTGCCTTAACAGTGTTATTCGCAAAAAACATGCGGCAATTGTTGCCCAGAGCCCCTATGAAGCCATGGCCCCGGCGCTTGCACTTCTGCCGTGGCACCTGGCAGGGGCTTTGTCCAGGCCGCGTCTTATAATAGAGATACACAGTGACTGGAAGGAAGGCGTCATGCTTTATCATCGCTGGTTTTTATCATGGATAGAAAAGGCATTTCGCTTAATTATAGGATGCTTCAGCCTGTCTCAGGCTGATTCGTACAGGGCAATATCCGGTTACTGCAGCAGGCTCCTTCCGCAGAGCAGAAAACCTGTTTTTATATTTCCAACTTTTACAGACCTTTCAAGCTTCATAGAGCCTTCAAAAGAAGCTGTTAAAAGAGTTTCAGAAGAGCATGGAAAGGGGTTTTTCCTTTTTGCAGGAATGCTTATTTACCTGAAGGGGGTCCATTATTTAATAAAAGCATTCAGTGCTGTGCTGGCAAGGTATCCGGGGGCAAAGCTCTTTATTGCAGGCAGAGGTGAAGAAGAAAAGCACCTGAAGAGCCTTGCCAAAGATCTGGGAATTGGCAGCAGTGTCTGTTTTATCGGGCATTGCGACCAGCAAACCCTTTGTGCCTATATTAAAAATTCAATTGCTCTTGTCCTCCCATCCCTTACAGAGGGGCTTGGACGTGTTGCAATAGAGGCACATCTGCTTGAAAGACCTGTGGTTGCATCCCGTGTTGGTGGAATACCGGAAATTGTTTCAGATGGAAAGACAGGGCTTCTTTTTAAGCCGGGCGATGAAGGATCACTGAGCAATGCGCTGATTAAACTGCTTGATGATGCCGGACTTGCCGATGCCATGGGAAAGGCGGGCAGAGAGGCTGTTATGAAGAAGTTTAATTACAGCGGATATTTCGAGTCTTATTATGAAATGGTAAAGGAAACGTGCAGAAAATAAAACAAAACAGAGGTATGCGCACTATCTGCAGGAAGGCAGGAACAGACATTTTTCTGCTTTTTTTTGCCTGTTTTATTTTAGGCAGCGGCTGTGGAACAAAAGGAAATGAAAGAATTCCGAACCATATGTACGTTCGGCTAAAAGCAAATCCTGTAACCATGGACCCTGCCATGATAGTTGACCTTGACAGCGCCCGGATTGCTGCAAAGCTTTATAATGGACTTATAAGTTTTGGGGAAAATTTAGAGCCTGTACCGGATATTGCAGAATCCTGGACAGTTTCATCAAGCGGACTGACATACTTCTTCAGGCTCAAAAGAGATGTAAAATTTTTTAACAGCAGGCTGGTCACTGCTGCTGATTTTAAATATTCCTTTGAGCGTGTTCTTGATCCACAAACCAGATCTCCACGTACATGGGTTTTGTCCAGGATTAAAGGCTCAAAGCAGTTTATACAAGGCAGGGCAGAACATGTAACAGGTATACGCGTTAAAAGTCCTTATGAACTTGAAATTGAATTAGATGAACCTTTTGCCCCGTTTATCAGCCTGCTGGGCCTTACGACCGCATATGTTGTTCCTCGCGAGGAGGTGCAGCATTATGGCGCAGACTTTTCCTTTCAGGGAAGAGGCACCGGGCCTTTTGTTCTGGAGCAGTGGAAGCACAATCAATTTTTAATCCTCAAAGCAAACAGAAAATATTTTGGCGCAAAACCCCTTCTTGCAGGTATCTGCTACAGGATACTGCCGGAAGATTTTACTGCTCTGGTAGAGTTTGAAAAGGGGGATATTGACCTGCTGCCTGAAATCATGACATCCGAATACGGCCGCTATGCCAATGATCCGAAATGGAAACCATTTATCAAGACTGCCCCTGGCTTAAATACATACTATTTAGGTCTGAACTGTCAGATGCCCCCCTTTAATGACTCCCGGGTCAGAAGAGCTATGAACTATGCAATAGACCGCCGGAAAATACTTGCCAGGCTCCTTGAAGGCAGGGGTGCTGCTGCCCGGGGGCCCCTTCCCCCGCTTTTAAGAGGCGACCCCCTGCCACAGGGTTATCCCTACAATCCTGACATGGCAAAACAGCTGCTGAAGGAGGCAGGATATCCAAAAGGGTTTTCCATGACTATTTATCAGACTCCAGATTTGGCAAATCTTGACATTTGCCAGGCTGTTCAGGCATACCTCATGGATATTGGAATTAATGCCCGAATTGTTCAGCTTGAATGGAGCACCTTCCTGGATGCTGTAGGAAAGGGAGAGGCACAGTCTTTCTGGCTTTCCTGGTGGGCGGATTACCCTGATGAAGAAAATTTTCTCTTTCCGCTTTTTCATTCTCAAAACTGGGGTCCGGGAGGAAACCGCTGCAGGTTTAAGGACAAAAGGGTGGATGAACTCATATCAAAGGCTGTAAAAACAGCTGATAAGGGACAAAGGAAGGCCCTTTACCGTTTAGTTGAAAAAATTGTAATTGAGGAGGCACCATGGGTTTTTTTCTGGCACAAGTATTCCTGTTCCATACACCAGCCCTGGGTAAAAGGATACAGGGCTTCTGCCCTGGCAGTAATGGAAAAGTGGAACAGATTGTTTTTAGACAGAAGACTGTAAGAAATTTTCATTGACAGGTAAAACGATATTTTTATAACATGACAAAATTACTTCAATATGCTTCGGACTTAAATGACAGAGATAGTATACCTTTGAATGCATTAAATAAAAAACCCGTACCCGTGGATAGCGAATCAGGTTTTGGAGCGGACATACCGCATGCCCGTAACTCAACCAAAGCCCAGATCCGTCTTGAAAAACGGGATGGGAAACATATTATAATCAAGGACTATTCCGGCAGCAATCCGTTAATAAAGTTTTGTTACGGACGCTTTACTTTGCGCAGGGAGGCAAAGGCGTATTCAAAACTTTCAGGAACAGCAGGCTTTCCTGACTGTTACGGTCTGGAGGGAAAAGATATTCTTCTGCTGGAGTATATACAGGGCAGGCCCTTAAGCTGTTTCAGGCGCGGGGAAGTGCCTGAGTCTGTTTTTGACAAACTTGACCGGTTAATCTTTTTAATGCATTCCCGGGGAGTTGTAAACTGTGACCTTCACCGTTCTAATGTTCTGCTGACAAAAGATGATGTTTACATGGTTGATTTTGCTTCTGCATTAATTTTCAATAAACTGAAGTCCCCGGGCCTCATAGCGAGGCTGCTGATGCAGCTTGACCTGCATGCTGCTGCAAAAATCAGGGCACGATATCTCAAAAAACAAAAACCTGCCCCCAAAGGTGTTTTCGGTGTTTTGTATATAACCCTGAGATATTTTAAATCATTTCGCAGGATATTTAAATTGTTTTAACCAGCCATTCCAGCAGGGGACGGGATTGAAATACCTGAAAGACTTTAACACAATGCGCCTGGCATCTGCTGCATTGTGGGATAAAAAATGGAAAAAGTTCATAAAACGGCAATTATAAGCCCAAAAGCTGAAATTCATCCAGCAGTTGAAATTGGGCCAAATGTTTTTATTGATGATAATGTTGAAATCGGGAAAGGCACAAAAATCTATGCAAATGCTTACATTACCGGCTATACAACCATTGGGGAGGATAATGAAATCCACATGGGTGCTGTAATCGGTCATGATCCCCAGGATCTTGCATTTGACAAAACCATATGCAGCCATGTTGAAATTGGAAATAAAAACATTATCAGGGAATACTGCACAATTCATCGTGGAACCAGGCCTGACAGCAGGACATTTATCGGTAACAACAATTATTTAATGGGGGGTGCACACATTGCACACAATGTTACAATTGGCAGCAATGTTATTATCGCCAATTATGCATTTTTTGGAGGATACGTTACTATTGGTGATAATGCTTTCATATCAGGAGGTGTTGGGGTACATCAGTTTGTAAGCATAGGGCGGTTTGCAATGATCAGTGGAAACGGCAGCTTCAGCCAGGATGTCCCGCCCTTTTTAGTTGGGCTTGAACGTAATGTGGTTGAATCGGTCAATATTGTGGGCCTTCGCAGGGCAGGGATTGCAAAAGACACAATACGTGAAATAAAGGAAGCATATCATATTCTCTATTTGTCAGGGCTGTTAAAACATCAGGCAATTGATAAGATGGAATCTGCGGGCTTTACCTCGGATGAAGCAGCAGAATTTATTTTATTTGTGAAAAACACAAAACGTCCTATTGCATCGCACAGGAACAGAAAGTGAGACAGGTCTTGTGACACATCTGGAACATTTAAAGGCAAGCAGCTTTTTTCAGGATTTCAAAGATGAATATCTTTCAAGGATTGTGAACATCTGCCTTGAGGAGAGCTATGATGCTGAAGATCTGATTTTTGCTGAGGGACAGAAAGCGGATAAATTATATGTTTTGACAGAGGGGGCTGTTTCTATCCAGGTCTTTTTTAAAAAACACCAGAATATTATTGTCAGCACAATAGATAAGAAAGGGGAGCTTTTTGGCTGGTCAGCACTGGTTGAGCCTAAGCACTACAGGTCAGGAATTAAATGTCTGGATAAAACAAAGGTTATTTCCATAAGTGCAGCAGAATTAGAAAAACTCTTTGATGATGATGCTGTTATGGGCTTAACTTTTATGAGGAAGGTTGCCGCTCTTACAGGCAGCAGGCTTTTAAACATTACAAACCGCTTAATAAGCAGTATCTCCTGAACAGATCAGAAAAGTGTCTGTTTCAGTATGCCTGTTCGGGATTATATCTTTCCGCGTGGAATTTCAAAAGTCTCCTTTAAGATGCCAAGAGCGCGAACAATCTCTAATGCAGGGATAACGAAAAACGAGGTTGAGGCTGTTGTGCTTATTGCCAGAATTTTCACTCCCTGAGATGACAGGGTATTGTACATTGCATCAATTATACCAGGCCTTTCTCCGAAATGGGGACCATATACTGCAATCATTCCAGCATCTGGAAAAACATGAATATCTTCTTCCTTTACAACATATTGCAGCAGCATTTTTTGAACAGGTTTTAAATTGCTTCTTTCAACACAGAAGCTTAGATGTGTCCCCCGGTTATTATCCTGATGGAAAGCAATAAATTTCAATCTGATCTCCCTGTCCTCTAATTGCTTGAACAGATCAGCGAGACAGCTGTTTTCAGCAATGGCCAGGTTTATCTGACAGAGATACTCATGGTGCAGAATATCAAAAACTTTGAATCGTTCCATAAAAAATTATTAATTTCTTTACGGTGAACATTTTATGACAGCCCGAATTTTTTACTCATATGTCTGATAGCATCAGTTATTTTTTCCTCATTAACAACACAGGAGATAACAGAGATGGAACTTCCCATGGCAAAAACAGGAATTTCTGCAGAAAACAGGGTTTGAATAATAATGCTGCTGATCAGAGCATGTTCCCGGTGGGGAAACAGGGAAAGAATGCCGACCCTTTTTAAGGAGCGAATCTCACGGGCTTTTATTTTTGGCCTGACTTCTTCCAGCAGGGCCAGGGCAGAGTATGTATCTTTGCTGTCAACACATAGAATAATGCTGTTATAATCTTTTTTATTAATAATCTGATTTGCAAATTCAATATTAATCTGATTTTCAGCAAGCTTTTTAAATATCTCTCCAGGCCAACCCTGCTCAGCAACAGATGAAACCATAAAACCGGCAAGATTAACCCTTTGCATAATTCCGCTGATTAAACCTGATTCCATATAAGCTGAATATCCTTCAAAATCAACCGGGACAGGAGTGTCTGAGTTTGACAGGTCCATTAGTTCTGACCCCCCTTCAGGGTTAACTGCCAGCTGCTTTCTGCAGCCCGGCTTCTATTTTGGCCAGAAATTCCTGGGTAGTGAGATAAGTATTTCGTTCAGCACCAGCCCCGTGGATGCATACAGCCAGGTCTTTTGTCATAAAGCCGGCTTCGACTGTTTCAACGCAGACTTTTTCCAGGCTTGAGCAAAAATCAACCAAAGCATGGTTGTTGTCCAGCTTACCCCGATGTGTCAGACCCCGCGTCCATGCAAAAATACTTGCTATGGGGTTTGTGCTGGTTTCCATGCCCTGCTGGTGAAGTCTGAAATGGCGGGTTACAGTTCCGTGGGCTGCTTCTGCTTCTACTGTTTTACCGTCAGGCGTCATAAGTACAGATGTCATCAATCCAAGTGAGCCAAAACCCTGAGCAACTGTATCGGACTGCACGTCTCCATCATAATTCTTGCATGCCCAGATAAACCCGCCCGGCAATTTCAGGGCAGCAGCAACCATGTCATCTATCAGTCGATGCTCATAGGTAATTCCTTCCGAGTCAAATTTTTTTCTGAACTCCTGCGTAAAAACCTTCTGAAAAATATCCTTAAAGCGACCGTCGTATGCCTTGAGAATCGTGTTTTTGGTTGAAAGGTAGACAGGCCATTTCCGGTTCAGCCCATAGTTCATGCAGGCCCTGGCAAATCCAGTGATGGATTCGTCCAGGTTGTACATTCCCATTGCAACACCAGGCCCGGGAAATCTGAAAATTTCATATTCTACAGGCTGACCACCATCATCCGGCTGGAACTTCATGGTGAGCCTCCCTCTGCCCGGCACAACAAAATCAGTTGCCCTGTACTGATCAGCAAATGCGTGACGGGCTATGACAATAGGTTTTGTCCAGCCCGGAACAAGACGCGGAATGTTGCTGCAGATGATCGGCTCGCGGAAAACCGTTCCTCCAAGGATGTTACGGATGGTTCCATTGGGGCTTTTCCACATTTTCTTAAGACTGAATTCCCTGACCCTTCCTTCATCCGGGGTGATGGTGGCACATTTTATCCCAACACCATACTTTTTAATGGCCTCAGCAGCATCGACTGTTATCCGGTCATCTGTTTTGTCCCGGCTGCTGATGCTTAAGTCAAAATATTTTATTTCCAGGTCAATGTAAGGTAATATGAGCTTTTCCTTAATGAAATTCCAGATGACATGTGTCATCTCATCACCATCAAGCTCAACAACAGGATTTACAGGTTTTATTTTTTTCATTATTTATTTTTCCTCTAAAAAGTTTTTTTAATCAGACACTCTCATCTGATGCAGAAGAGATGAATTGCAAAATCCGGGTTTAACGACTGGCATGGAAGATCTAAACCTGGCGGGGCATCACTGGGGGAGGGAGCAAAAGTCAGCAGGCACATGTTTCAATTTCAGTCGGCTTCTTTTTTTTGTTCAGAGCATGTTTGTAGGGCAGCCCCTCTTTTTCATCCAGCCCTGACATGATATTCATGTTCTGGACAGCCTGACCAGCTGCACCCTTAATAATATTGTCAATAACAGAAAACACAACGCAGCATTTTAAACGTTTATCAAAACAGACCCCTATATCACAGAAGTTTGTATTAACCACATCTTTTATTTCTGGTATTGTATCAGGCTTGCAGATCCGGACAAAGGGTTTGTCTTTATAATAATCCGTGTATGCGGCAAAAAGATCTTTTTCTGCTGTTTTATTGTTTTTTAAATTTAAAAAGATGTTACTGGCTATTCCAAAATTAAATGGGCCGACATTAGGTGCAAATAAAACCCTGATACTTTTATTGCCTGCCATTAAAGACAATTCCTGCTCCATCTCAGGAGTATGCCGGTGTGTGCCAACATTATATGGCCTTATATTGTCGCTTATATTAATAAACTGCGTATTACTGCTGAGGCTTCTTCCTGCTCCGGAAATTCCTGATACTGAATCAACAATAATAACATCGTCTGTATTTACCAGGCTCAGACTGATCAGAGGTGCAAGGCCTAAAATGACGCTTGTCGGGTAACAGCCTGGATTTGCAATCAGCTGAGCATTTTTTATTTTTTCAAAATACAATTCAGGCAGGCCGTAAACCGCTTTTTTCAATATCTCAGGAGCTGCATGGTCAACCTTGTACCACTCTGAAAAAACTTTTGGGTTTTTTATCCTGAAATCAGCACTGATATCTATGACTTTAATACCCAGCTTAAGAAGCTCAGGTATTTTTTCCATGGACTCTCCATGGGGTTTTGCGCTGAACACCAGGTCACATTTTTTTTCAATCTGATCAAGGTCATAGGGCTCAAATTCAAGGCCCTGGACACCTTTCAGGTGGCTGTGGGCCTGCCCAATGCTTTTATGGGTGAAGTGTTCTGAAACCAGACAGGTTATTTCCACATTCTCATGATTCAGAAGCAGTTCAATCAGTTTGCCTGAGACAAGACTTGCTGCGCCTATAATTCCTGCTTTTATTTTTTTCATTTTTCTAAAAATGCATTTTATGAAGTTTAGGAAGTCGACATTTTTCAAAAAAACTAAGCTTTTCTTTTCAATATGTCAAGGTCTAATTACTACTTGAACGAAAACCAGGTAAAGATATCATTTTTAGAAGCGCAGAGACTAAAAATCTTCGCAGACTAAAGTCTGATGCTACCAACTGAACGAAAAACTTTATGTTGAACAAAACCTTGTGGTTGATATAGACTTTTATTGACATTGGACCATTGAATACTTTAATGCACTGGGGATCGGTTTGAAGACTCGCTTTGTAATAATTCTTATCCTTATAACTGCTGGTGTTTACAGCAACACACTTTTAAATGAATTTGTAGCAGGCGACCGCCAGTTCATACTCAGAAATCCGTTTGTTGGAAATTTTGATACAGTTATTAAATCTTTCACATCTGATTACTGGGGAATTTTAGGGGGTGAATCCTTTCTTTATTTTCGACCGTTAGCTGTGCTTACCCACTTTGTTGATTTCAAACTATACGGGCTTAATCCAGCAGGGCATCATTTAACAAATATTATTTTTCATATAATAGTTACGCTTCTTGTATACAGATTTTTTTCACTTCTTTTCCCCTCAAAACCAGGGGCAGGTTTCGCGGGAGCTGTTTTTTTTGCACTTCACCCCATACACACGCATTCTGTAAGCTATGTCATGGGAAGAACCGATATTCTTGCCGCGCTTTTTTATATGTCGGGCCTGATATTTTTGATTGAGGGGAACAGAAATGAGCAGCTTTATAAAAGAATTCTGAAAATTGCCGGCTCCTGCCTGGCCTTTTTCCTGGCCCTTCTATGCAAGGAGATTGCAATCACCCTGCCTGCAATTTACCTTCTGTACATAATCTGCTGGCCATCACAAAACAGGCACAAGGCAAAAGAGGCGTGGCTTTCTTTCTGCTGCCTGTGCCTGACTGCCCTTATATATCTGGGCCTGCGCTTTTATGCTGTAGGATTTGAATCTCCTGGTGTAATACCCCCCACCTGGTACAGCGCCTGGCAGAAGGTATCGCTGGTGTTTATTACCTGCGGGTTTTATGTCTGGAAACTTGTTCTGCCTTTTAACCTCTGTTATTACAGTAATATAATTGTGCCGGGGACTTTGGCAGATGTTTTGAGCTCATATCTTTTTTTAACAGGAATTTTTTTGTTTATAGTTATTATAGTTTCCCTGAAAACTGCACCCCGACTCTGCCTTGCGCTGGGCTGGATTGCTGTCACGCTGACACCTGTGCTTAATATTATACCGCTGCCGGCCCTTGCCAAGGAAAATTACCTTTATATCCCCTCAATAGGCTTTTGCCTTTTTTTCTCCATGCTGACGGCAAGCTGGAGTGAAAAGAAAAATTTTCAGGGGTACTGCACCATCATTTTTTTTATCAGTTTAATTTATGGAGCAGGAACCCTGAAACGCAATAACGAATACCGAACCCCTGTTATATTTCTTAAAAGCACGATCAGTGCCATGGACCCTGTCCCATCAGGCCAGCGGGAGGATGTCCGGTTTTTCGAAGGGGTGAAGAACTTCTATACAACCTACAGAAACCTGGGCCGTCTTTATATGGAGCAGGGGTTGTGGGGAAAGGCTTCCCGGGAATTTGAAAAAGCTTTATCCTATACTCCTTTATATTTTTCCCCTGAATACACAGCTGACATCAAAATATCCCTTGGAAAGGCTTATGAAAAAACAGGCGAGCTTGATAAAGCTGTCAGGGTTCTTAACAGCGTGCTGCCAGCTTCTTCCCGGCAGCATTATGTGTACAACCTGTTAGGTGTTGTTTTCATAAAGCTTAATGAAGAAAAAAGGGCTGAAGCCAGCTTCAAGCAGGCAATTAAGAGTAAAGACGATTATGCCCCTGCTCATTACAACCTTGGAAAACTCTACATCAGGCTTAAAAGGAAGGAAGAGGGATATTATGAGCTTGGCAGGGCTGCAGAACTTAACCCGAAATACAGGAAATTCATTTTGCACAACCCGTGATTTCGGAGCGGGAAACCTGTTGAAATAAACAGGAAAAACTATTATAAAATAATAACCTTAAAACAAGATGAACCCGTAAAAAGTCAAAACATGATGGCAAAGTAAAAAGCTTCAAATTAAAGGCGCGCAAATCCTCCAGGATGAGTCGTACTTGCTGTATCCCGGTTAATGTCGGGAAAGGATGTCCCGTTTCCCGGGAAAGCCGGACTTTTTACTTTGCCATCAAACAACAGATCAAGAAGGAGGTTATAATGTCAAAACTGCCTGATGAATTTATCACTTACTCATACATGATGCGCTCAAGATGGATAAAGAGTATCTTTGACGGAACCTTTGACATGGACAGAAACAAGATGATGCTCGATATTACCCGCCTGCTGCCAACTGTCTGTACTGCTGTTAAAGAGGAAGACGGGTCTATTCACATAAACGGTAAAATAATGGGGATAGGTTTTGTGTTAAAGCAGCAATACCTCAGAGAAACATCGGAGGTTTTTAAAGAATTCATGAAAAAGGAGGGGATAGATGCCCAGAGCGCTGTTAAGGCAGGGGGCTATGACAGATTTGGAAGCGGGAGGGGAATGCCGACTGAGTGGCAGATAAAGGCTCTGGAGCTTCTTAACAAGCATGTCTATTTTGAAAGGGACAAGGCTGAAGAGATGGTTGATTTTGAAAAACTTGGAACCATTGAGATGGGCACAGAATTTCCCGGCAAGGCTGCTCACATGAGCAGGTACTTAGAGCAAAACAAGAATGCCACCCTGGTCTTTTTTACCCCGCCTGTTATAAGTTATGAGCTGCGCGCTGAGGTTGAAATACATCCTGCGGGTGAATACTTTGATTTTGTTCATGCTGTGCATGATGTCTATCACGGGGAAAATCCCGGTCTTGTGGATAAGCCTGCTTATATATTCAATATAAAAGAGGTCTATGATAACAGCGCAAGCAAAAAAGGTTTTGGCCAAAGGCTGTTATAGGATTATTCAGGTAATACCATGTTCTGCCTGGTACATAAAAGCCTCTATCCTTGTCTGGTCGCTTGACTGCATGTTCCCGTCATAGACCATCTTAAGAACAGGCAGGTTGGGGTAGTCCCTGGAAAAACTCCGGAGCAGGGTATTGACAATAGTTCCGGGAAGGCAATTGAAAGGAATCAGGTTAACTATACCGTTGAAACCATGCTGAGCATATTCAATGGCCCTGCCCATGCTCAGTGTTGCCTCACCCCGTATGTTTTCATCAAGGTACTGTGAGCAGGTCTTCATAACAGCTTCTGTTGATTCCTCGCGGAAAAAGCAATTCACTGCACCTTTGAAAGCACTGGCTGTTTTTCGGACATCATGGCGCTGGACCCGGGATTTAATAACTTCAGTCAAATACCCGCGGTAATCGGATGCTCTTTTGAAATCCTTCTTCCGTTCCCAATCTGTATATTGAACCCACTCCTGCAGCGTCGGCATGACAGCCTCACCCCCAAGTCCCTCAATCCGGCGTATTATAAAGTTGTTGCTGAACTGGTTGGACCTGACATAAATCTCACCGATGATTCCTACAACAGGTTTTTTCTGGCTTCTGTTTACAGGAATAGAAGAGAAACAGCCTGCAGCATATTTAGCGCAGTCTCCCACAGTACCATGCCTTTTAATGGTTTGAAGGATTTTTTTCAAACAGTCGCTGTAGACTGCATCTGTGTCGCCCCTGCTGGTTTCATATGGCCTTGTGTGCAGAACAAGTTTTTTCAGGTAATCTATCAGTATTATTGACTGCCATGCAAGCCGCCGGAAACCATTGCCGAGGCTGCCGAGGTCCCCTTCATAGTTTGTTGTTTGATCAAGAATCACCAGGGGGACATCCACTAATCCCAGATCGTCAAGAACCATCCTCTGAAAACGGTTGTACTGGCCAAACCTGCACGGCCCCATGGCCGAAGGCATAAAAAAGCTTGAGCGGGCAGGATCAAAATCAGCAGAAAGTGTTTTTTTCACAATGTCCCCGGTTGTGATTATGCAGGGATAGCACTCCTTCCCTGTTGTATACTGCCGGCCTGTTTCAACAGTTTTTTCATCTGCCATGGGGAGAGCCTCTGCATCTATTCCATTATACTGCATTGCAGCAGCAAGACACATTCCATGGTCATCCATATAGGGGATGTAAACTAAAGGCTGATTGCCTGATGCTGCCCCGAGTGGTTTGCTTTTTATTTGTGGCTCAGGGATTCTTGTCTTCCTGAGGCTGTCAAGAAACGCTTCAAGGCGTGTTATAACCCCGGCATCTGCACAGTGCTCATCCACCTCAATTGTAAGATAGGGTTTCTGCTTCATTTCCCGATTAAAATACTTTGAGATAAAAGAATCCGGGCCACAGCCGAAATTAGTAATATATACGGCATTCAACCGCGGGTCCTGTGCTATGGTGCGGGCTGCAGACAGTATGCGCTGGCCGTATCGCCAGTACATTGCTTTCATATCCGGCCCAAAATCATCCTGCACAGGGAGAAAATCAACGGGTATGGCAAGTGTGCCCATATCTTTGAGCTTATCAGGTATGCGAAAATTCAATCCTGAATCGCAACCATTGTACGGACGGCTGACAAGCACAAGGGCGGTCTGGTTTTTAGAAAGATTTTTCAGGACTTCTCTGCCTTTCTCAAGCAGTTTTGCCCTGAATCCTCTCAAGGCTTTAAAGGCAGCATCAATTGCCAGGGCAACGGTTTTACCGCGGCATCCAACATCACGGGCAAGTTTTCGCAGCTGGGGCTCATAAACATCCCTGCCCCATTCAAAGTGGAGTATGGGTTTCAAGACCCTTGTTTTTTTATACTGGTCAAAATCCACTGCTGCTTCGGAAAGATATGGCAGGCTCTGCACATACAGACAGTTATAGGAAGCTTCGGAATCAGTGCTCAGGTGTTCCATGTTTACAATTCCAGGCAGAAAAAGATAGTCAACACCCTGCTCCAGAAGGTCGACAACATGCCCGTGGGCAACTTTTATCGGAAAGCAGATCTCCTCAACAACAGTCTCGCAGCCTTTGTCGATGATCTTTTTATTGGTATGAGAAGAAAGCACGACCCTTAAGCCAAGCTCTGAAAAAAAGGCATTCCAGAAAGGGTACATTTCAAAAAACAGCGTTGCCCTTGGAATGCCGATGGACGGGGCATTATGGGGTACTGGCCGTGATGGAACATGCTGGCTGAGAAGCATTTTCCCCCGCTCTGCAAACAACCTTGGCAGTCCCTGCCCCAGCTTATCCTGTTTTTCCTCGTCAAATTTGCCGCAGCGGCTGCCATAATGAAAGGACTTTTCTGCTTCAACGGAGACCTTTCGTATTTCACAACTGTTAGGGCAGTCAGTACATTCAAATGATTCCACAGAGTACCTGCGTTTTGCAAGATCAAACCCCTTAAATTTTGAGGGCCCTTCAGAATTGTTTTCAAGTGCTATCAGCGCAGACCCAAGAGCCCCTAAAACGTCGTGGTGCGGTGGCACAATGATTTTTTTCCCGCAGACCTTTTCAAAAGCTGCCTTTACACCACGGTTATATGCTGTTCCACCCTGAAAAAAAACAACATCCCCTATGCTGCGGTCCTCCACCACACGGATGAGGTAGTTCTTAACAATAGAATAGCTCAACCCTGCCACGAGATCTTCCTTTGGCACTCCAAGCTGCTGCTGACGGTTGAGGCTTGATTCCATAAAAACAGTGCACCGCTCGCCCAGGCTCACGGGATTCTTTGATGACATGGCCAAAGCGCCGAACTCCT
The DNA here is from genome assembly GCA_024276465.1 of Deltaproteobacteria bacterium. GTDB lineage: Bacteria > Desulfobacterota > WTBG01 > CAIYCZ01 > CAIRTM01 > JAJRXD01. The sequence goes on along the minus strand of JAJRXD010000124.1, from coordinate 3,608 downwards.
CCCTGATGCTGATCCCAAGTTTTTCAGCCTGCTCTTCAAGAAAAGAACCGGTTCCTGCCGCGCAGACCTTGTTCATGGTAAAATCAACCACTGCTCCATTTTCAAGCCTTATATATTTGGAATCCTGTCCCCCGATTTCAAAAATTGTGTCAACATCAGGATTAATATTTGCTGCGCCCCGGGCATGAGCTGTTATCTCATTTTTGACAAAATCAGCCCCTATAAAATCACCTATGAGATAACGGCCGGACCCTGTTGTTGTTACACCTTTGATAATTACCCTGTTTCCCAGCTCCTTTCCGATTTCAAGCAGGCCCTGGCGCACAGCCTCGATGGGACGTCCGGAGGTCATAAGATATCGCCGGGCTATAACACGCCTGTTTTCATCAATCGCCACCAGATTGGTACTTATTGACCCAACATCAACACCAAGATATGCGTTAACAGTACCGCGGCCCTCATTTGGAAAAGGCTTAACGAATATTTTGTGCCCGTCATCCTGCAGCGGTTCGAGCCGGTCGGATTCAGCCTTTCTGTTGTGCAAATAATTTTCAAGTTTTCCAAGCCCTGCAAATTTCGACTGACTGCCTTTTTCTATCATTGCCAGGACAGCGCCTATTGCCCCCATGGAAGCAAAATGCTCAGGTATAAGAAGTTCCCCATGATTCAGTTCAAAAACCATTTCAAACCCGCGAACCATCCCAAGGTTTGCGGCAACCCCGCCCTGAAATGAAGCAGGCCCCTGGAGTTCCATGCCCTTTGCAACATTACTTTTAAAGTTACGGGCAAGGGCAAGGCACAGGCCCATTATTATGTCATTATCCGGGGTTGCCACCTGCTGCAGGTGTATCATGTCTGATTTGGCAAATACACTGCACCTGCCTGCAATGCGTGGTGCATGGGTAGACTTCAGGGCACGTTGACCGAACTCATTTTCTATGCTTATTCCAAGACGTGCTGCCTGCTGGTCGAGAAAAGAACCGGTTCCTGCTGCGCAGACAGTGTTCATTGAAAAGTCTTTTATCCCGGGGTAACCGTTATCTCTTTCAGGGTTCATGATTATCAGCTTGGAATCCTCCCCCCCAAGCTCAATTATTGAACATATATCAGGGTGGAGATAGTTAGTTGCCTTGCCCTGGGCGATGATTTCATTAATAAAGGGGCAGTTGATCAGTTCAGCAACCAGGGTTCCCCCAGTGCCTGTCACAGCAATACCGGAAATACTGTCTGTGGGTGTCTGGGAAAGGATATCTTTTAAGATCTTAAGGGTGGTTTCAACCGGTTGTCCAAAGGTGCGCCTGTAATACTCCTGTTTTATTGTAATATCAGGCGTTACAACAACTGCATTAACGCTTACAGATCCTATATCAAGGCCAAGGTAAAACATAATTCCAAATCCGGACAAGCCGGAAGCAAAAAGTTTTGAGATGGTTACATGGCAATTGAGGTGATAAAATTCTTGCCAGCAAATATAAAAAATCTTATTAGATACTAATGAGGATTAAGGAAAATATCATGCCAGAGCTGAATAAAAAATACAACAATAATTACCCCTGAAAAATCAATTTTGCTGTCTGCGTCATATTCAGCAAGGATGTAATTAACAAAACAAGGGTTGAAATATCCGGCATCCCCTGTCTTCTCATCTGACAGATAGTATCTCAGCATCTCGCCCGCATTGTCAATGAACCATTTCCCCGGGGGCTGGAGGGGCTGTTTGCGCCTTCTGCAGATCTCTCCCGGCAGCAGATCTGCCATGCTTTTTTTGAGAATCTGCTTTTCTGAAAGTCCCTGGATCTTATAGTGATGCGGGATTCTGAAGGTAAAGTTAACAAAATCATGATCCAGGAAAAGAGGTCTGACCTCTACCGAATTTGCCATGCTCATCTTGTCTGACAAAGGCAGGGTCAGGTTAAGAAGCCTTAATTTTATATCCATATATAAAGCCTGATCAACAAGCGGCCTGTGGGAAAATTTTTCAGTGTTGAAAAAAAACGGGTTGTCCTGTGGTGTGTCCTGAAGCAGGTTGATAAAATCCTCTGAATACAGCTGCTCCTTTAACTGAAACTCGCTGAACTGGTAGGGTATGGCTGGATGGGAAACAGGGAATTTGCTTCTGATATTATTCAGATAGACAAACTGTGCTTCGGCTTCCTGAACAGAATGAAGGTTTGGATAAATTTTTCTTAATATATTTTTTCTGCAGCTGCCTTCAGTCCTGTCAATAAAAGACATTGCCTTCAGCAGCTTAAAATAATCATATCCCCCAAGAACCTCATCAGCGCCATCACCGGTAAGAACAACCTTAACCCCTGATTCTCTAGCACTTCTTGACAGAAGAAACAGGGGCAGGTTCAGAAGGGATGCCAGAGGGTTTTCCAGGTGATAAATTAAATTTTGAATGTCATCAGGTTCTATGGCACATTTGAATTCAAGGTTTTCGGTGTTAAAAAGATTCGAAACTTTTTTTGAATACCCTGATTCATCATAGCCCGCATCATCAAATGTGATTGTTATTGTTTTGATTTTCTCATCACTCAGGTTTGAGTATATTCCGGTAACTGCGCTGGAATCTATTCCGCCGCTTAAGTATGCTGCAACAGGCACGTCTGACATAAGAGAAGATTTTACCGAGTGCTCAAGCTTTTGTCTGAGCATGCAGGCCAGTTCTTCCTCTCCAGCATCGATTATCGGCGATTCCAGGTCAATATCCCAGTACTCCTTTATAAGGAAACCTTCCGGAGCAGCTTTTACAAAATGTCCTGGCAGTACCTGCTTGATCTCCTTAAAGAAGGTGTGAGGGGCAATATTGAACCCATAGGTTAAAAGATTATGAATGGCCCGGGGATGAATCTTTTTTGTTATTTCAGGATGCTGCAGCAAAGCTTTTATTTCAGATGCAAAAAGCAATGTTCCGTCGGAAAGCTCAAACATGTAAAGGGGCTTGATCCCGAACCTGTCCCTGGCTAAAAAAAGTTCCTTTTTAGAGCTGTCCCATAAGCATATGGCAAACATTCCATTGAGGCGGCTGAGAAAATGCTCTCCCCATAAGCTGTAAGCAGCAAGAACCACCTCAGTGTCTGTTTTTGTTTGAAAGCAATAGCCCAGGGAAGAAAGCTCTTTCCTGAGAGATCTGTAGTTGTAGATTTCTCCATTAAAGGCGATGCACAGGGTTTTGTCCCTGTTATAAACCGGCTGTGGGCCTGCTCCCACGTCTATAATGCTTAAGCGGCGGGAGGCAATATGAGCGTGGCTGTCAAAATGGAATCCTTCTTCATCCGGGCCGCGGTGGGAGATGGCAGAAGACATTTTTTCTATGATGCTTCTGTCCTGGTTGATTCTGTTTCTGTTATAAATACCGGCAATTCCGCACATAATGTCTACTGAAAAAATACTGTTTTTTGCTGAAATTTTTAATGTGGTACCTAAATTGAGCGATTCTAAAAAAACATGATGCCACATACAGAAGCATAGTGTAATAGCATTGAACGGATTTAAGCATTACATAAGCTTCACCTGGATGGTGAAGTGTAATGCTTACCTCGGAAGCAGACATGGATGTCTGCTGAGAATGAGTGAAATGCTGTTACACTATGCTGTCTTTATCT
>JAJRXD010000123.1 GCA_024276465.1 Deltaproteobacteria bacterium | reverse complement strand
ATTTATCAGCTCGCGAACTTGCTGTCCAGGTTGGAATATCCAGCCGCAAGATTGAGCAAAATATAGCTAAACTGAAAAAACGCGGACTTCTGAAACGTATCGGTCCGGCAAAAGGTGGGCGTTGGGAGGTGATGGAATGAAGAACGATAACTTCCTGAATATACAACCGTCACCCGTTGCCCTTGCAGAAAGGATTACACAATGACTACCCCTCCGGGACTATACGAAAAGCTTATCACTGCAGGACTACAGAAGGATCTTGAAACACTTGAGCCCGAACTGCGGTCCATGCTTGCACGTATGGACCCTGCTGAAAGCCACTTTGTATTGGCCCAGCATGTTGGACAATTTCTCAATGGATTACTTGGGAGTATAACCGGAAGCGACAAACTTGAAAAACAGATTACGGCCTGTAATCATCTCATAAAAACTGCGGCAGAACATCTTAATGACCCTGCCATTGACCAGGCAACAGTGACCGGTGGCGGAGAACGTCTTTTGGAGATTTATAATCCGGCGTTTACCAGGCATCCCAAGCCGGAAACCCCCTTGTCGGTGAGTTCTTTGCTAACGGCTACCTCTGGAGACCCATCGCTTGTTTCTCAATTAAAACAGGAAATTCTTCATGCTGATCGTATAGACATACTGGTTTCATTTATCAAGTGGAGCGGAATCAGGATTATCAAAGATGAATTAAAGGAATTTTCAAGTCGTGGGAAATTACGTATTATAACCACCTCATACCTTGGAGCTACTGATTTAAAAGCCATTCGTTATCTACTCCAACTGCCCAACACAGAAATCAAAGTTTCTTTTGATACGAAACGGACAAGATTGCACGCCAAGGCTTATATCTTCCACAGAAACAGCGAGTTTGGCACTGCTTATATTGGCTCCTCAAATATTTCCAATCCAGCCATGACTGATGGCTTGGAATGGAACGTAAAAATATGCCAGTATGAAACGGCTCATCTCTGGCAAAAAATCAATGCCACCTTTGAAACATATCAGTTATCAAAGGACTTTGAGGATATTTCCTCGGATGATCTTTCTCGTCTTGACAAGGCACTGCATCAGGAGAAAGGAGAGGGCAATGCCGACCAGGGCGATCACTTAGTCTTTTTTGATATCGTTCCATATCCCTACCAGCAGGAGATACTCGATAAGCTGGAGGCAGAACGAATCCTTCACGGAAGAAATAAAAACCTGGTAGTTGCAGCTACTGGAACCGGAAAAACAGTGATTGCCGCCTTTGACTTTAAGCAATTCCAAAAAAGGAACCGCTCCTGTCGAATACTCTTTGTCGTGCACCGGGAGGAAATCCTTCGTCAGGCGCGGGCTGTTTTTCGCAATATTTTACGTGATCAAAATTTTGGAGAGCTCTGGGTGGGTAAAAATACTCCGGCTCACCTGGAACAACTCTTTATCTCCGTACAGACCTTCAGATCGCAAAAGCTCTGGCAAAAATTGCCCGCAGATTTTTATGATTATATTGTTATTGATGAGACCCATCATGCACCCGCCGGGAGTTATAGTGAATTGACCAGTTATTTCACTCCAAAGGTTCTGCTTGGCCTGACAGCAACCCCTGAACGGGCTGACGGTGAAGACATCCTGAAATGTTTTGATCACCGTATCTGTGCTGAGATCAGGTTACCCGATGCCATCAACCGAAAATTACTCTCTCCATTTCAATATTTCTGCATCACCGACTGTGTTGATTATTCACAATTGACATGGCAGAGAGGAAGATATGTCCAGCATGAGCTGGAAAGCATTTTGATTACCGGCAATCACATGCGTGCCCGGCTGATTGTTGAGAAGGCGCAGGAGTTATTGCTGGATATCAATAAAGCCCGCGGGCTCTGTTTCTGTGTCACTAAAAATCATGCCATTTATATGGCTGAACAGTTCCGGCAACACAAGATCCCAGCCCTTGCTCTCACCGCGGACACCCCCGATGAGCAACGTAAGTCAGCCATTAACAAATTGCAAAACTTAGAACTCAATTTTCTTTGTGTGGTTGATCTGTTCAATGAGGGCGTGGATATTCCTGAAATTGATACAGTGATGTTTTTAAGACCCACAGAAAGCCTGACCATCTTCCTGCAACAACTTGGTCGTGGTCTGCGCCTATGTGAGGGTAAAGAAAACCTAACGGTTCTTGACTTTATCGGCCAGGCCCATCAAAAGTTCAATTTTGAAATGCGGTTCAGGGCATTGCTTGGCCAAACGCCCAACAGGGTTGAAGAAGAAATAACAAAATCTTTTCCTTCTTTGCCGTCCGGTTGCGTCATTGAAATGGAAAAAGAGGCCCAACTATATGTTCTGGACAACATCCGGCATGCCTTGACCCATGCCAATAAAAATCAGCTTATTCGTCATATCGGTACATTTACAGCAGAGACAGGCTTGCCACTTACCTTGGATAATTTTATCCGTTACCACCGCCTTGAACTTGACAATATTTATCGAAAAGGGTCATGGGCAAGATTATGTGCACAGGCTGGCGTCAAAAAGGACTTTGAAGAATCTGACGAGGCACTTCTCAGTAAAGGTCTGCGTCGCATGTGTCACCACAACTCGCCAGAACAACTTAAAATATTGCAGGCAGCCATAACGACATTCCAGGTTAAACAGGTTGTGCCATCCTTTTCAAATTATGAACGGACTGTTCTCAATATGTTTTTGTTCACTTTTTGGAACAACAGGCCTCCGGAACAATCTTTTGAACAAAATCTATTACGATTAAAACAAAACCCAATAATGCTCACCGAACTAGCGGAATTGACAGCCTATCTCCTTGACGTTGCGGATACTCTTGTCCACAAACCTGATCTCCCCTATCATTGCCCTCTATCTGTGCATGGATGCTATACCAGAGATGAAATATTGGCAGCACTTAGATTTCTGACCTTCAAGAAACGGGTTGCTGTCCGGGAAGGCGTAAAGTATCTGCCAGAGCTGAAAACCGATGTTTTCTTTATCACTCTGAATAAGACAGAAAAAGAGTACTCCCCAACAACGATGTATGATGATTACGCATTAGATGAGTCCAATTTTCATTGGCAGTCACAGAGTACAACCAGTGCAACATCACCTACTGGACAACGTTATATCAATCATCAGCAGCAGGGGAACCATATCCTTCTTTTTGTCCGTGAATGGAAAAAGAAGAACAACCTAGCTTGTCCTTATTATTTTCTGGGACCTGCGGAGTATGTACAACATACGGGGAGCAAGCCAATGTCAATCACTTGGCGCCTTCAATATCCAATGCCTGGCAGATTGATCAGAACAACTGCTCGATTAGCTGCGGCGTAGATTCGGGATGGAAAAAATAATAACTGTTGTGGCAGCAGTAATCGAAAAAGATGGTTTAATTATGGTCGCCCGTCGGGCAATGGGTGAGCATCTTGCAGGTAAGTGGGAATTTCCCGGCGGCAAGATTGAGCCCAATGAGAGCCCGGAAGAGTGTTTGCAAAGGGAACTTCAGGAAGAGTTCACAATCAAAACTCAAGCGGTCAGATTTATCGGTGAAAGTTTTCATCGATATCCTGATAAGTCGATACGTCTCCTTGCCTATGAGGTTGTCTGGTTGAGTGGTGATTTTATCCTCCATGTTCATGATCAAATTGACTGGGTAAAGCCTGAAGCCCTGTTGAAAAAAGACCTGGCAGCAGCAGACATACCCACTGCGCTGATCCTGTGTAGTGAATCACAGGAAAAACTGTATAAATCTGTATAATTATAAACCGTTCCTGATAATTATTTTTTTGAAGGAAGCAGAACACAGCAATATATTCAGGTTGGCAATGCTGTTCCACCGCTGCTGGCAAGACAGATAGCTGAAATTGTCCATGAGTTGATCCGGCGAACCCTGAATTGAGTAGCGAAGTGGACTCTCTGACGCCGGAAAAAAGAAGCTGGAACATGTCACGTATTAAAAATCGTGACACAAAACCTGAGTTAACTGTACGCTCTCTTCTGCATCGAAAAGGATACCGTTTCAGGCT
>JAJRXD010000122.1 GCA_024276465.1 Deltaproteobacteria bacterium | reverse complement strand
AGGGGCTTCAAGTTCTAAAAACCTGAAGAACCGGGGGCTGTTAATGTCATCAAGGCGTGCATTAACAGCGTAATCACCCTCTGGAATCAATATGTATGCATCTCCTGAAATCTTTCCGTTGAATGTATGCCCCTTAAAACCCTGGACAGCAAACCGGTTATCATGATATGTTATTTCTCCTTCCGCATCATCAAGAGGCAGGGTGCTGAAAAAAGCGTTTTCGAGTTTTGCATTTCCCTTTGCAACGATATCCGGAAAAGTTCCCTTAATCGTCCCTTTTCCTGAAACCCTCCCCGTGATATTGGCCTCTACCTGCAATATTTCCATCAATGTTTCGAGGTAAAATTGAGTGTCAGTCCTCAGGTCCAGGTCAAATCCGGGTATGTCCGAATCTTTTTGCTTAAGCAGTTTGATAGAGCCCTCAAGAGAAAGCTCCCCCTCTTTTTTCTTTTTGAGAGCAAAGATATTGTTAATCAATGACGCGTCAATTTTCGTTTTTGCTTAAAATTCTCCGCCTTCAACCCTCCACTCATCTGAAAGAAATATCTCCCCCGCTGCAGCAAAAGAAGATCCTGACGATGAAATATCAAGTTCGGCAACCTCAATCCTGTTATCCTGCACCTTTATTTTCCCTTCAAAACTTCCGTCCACTTCAGATTGATTTGCCAGTTTCAGCGTCCCGTTTTTCAGCAGGACAGTTATTAATGAAAAAGTCTCTCTTGAAACCATTTCGAGATACATCCCGCGGACTGAAACAGTATATTTTTCATTTGCACTTCCGTACGTGAGTTTGCCGTTTGTCAGCTTGATATTCTTCAGACTGACAGAGTAGTTTTCATGTTCACCGGAGGAGGAGCTCTTGCCGAGCGTGTTCATTATCCTGAGCAGATCATCCTCACCAGCCGTCAATTCCGGTTCCTTAAGGGTCAGCTTCCGGATCCGGACCTCTTTTGAGAGCAGCCCGAGCAGATCTATGTAGGCCCGGGTTTTTGTAATCCAGAGGAGACGGTTCCCGTCCCTGTCAAAGAGCTTGAACCCCTTGGCCTGCACATAAAAAGGGAAAAGGTTTATCACGGCTTTATCAATGATGATCCTCTCCCTCGTAGCATTTTCGAGCACCGGGATAATCATTCTCTTGATATAATTTGATAAGTACGGACCCCTGAGAAGAAAAAAAACTATGCCGGTACAGAGGATAATTGATCCCAGGATGACTGCAACTTTTGATTTTCTGACGTTTATATTAAGCATGAATAAATGTTGCAGCGTCCTGACACACACATAGAAATATAGACGTTGTTTGCGATCAGTGAACACCACACCTGATTTTCACTTGCTGGAATGTGAAACCGTGAACTGCCGAACAGAGCCAAACTGCAAAAGAGATTTTGCCAACGCGAGCAATAATGTCAGTATCTATATTTTCGGCTTTAAATATGTGACTCATAACCTCCTGAAAACCGAATATTAGTCACATATATATAAATGGCATCACAGTACACGCCAAATGTTATAATACATAAACAAAAAGATGGCCGTCAATTTATGGAAAAGTGAGAAGTGGAAATTGGGAAGTGAAAAGTGATGGATAAAAAAACACTTCCGACTTCTTACTTCGTACTTCTTGTTTCCCACTTACTTACCGGGCGGTTAGCTCAGCTGGGAGAGCGCCGCGTTCGCAACGCGGAGGCCGGGGGTTCGAATCCCCTACCGTCCACCATTTTCATTTAATTTACAACAGATTAGCCTGTGGTTATGAAGAAATTACCTCAGGAATCAGGGGATGATTCTGGTTGTCATGTTGCCGGGGGGCCGAGGCCGCCATCGTGTACAAATACCAATCCTGATAAACTGATCTGTACCAACTGCCATTATCACGGCTCCTCGGTTACCGACGCTGATTATACTCCAACCACGAGGCGCACGTTTTAGAATTTGTCTTTATGATCTGCAACACTGTTTTTCGCGCTT
>JAJRXD010000121.1 GCA_024276465.1 Deltaproteobacteria bacterium | reverse complement strand
TTAAGAAATCCGCTTTATGCCTGGCACAGCTTTTCAGGGAGATTAAAAGATGCTTTCATGCTTGACCACAGATTTTTAAATGGCTACAGCTTCCTGCCGGATACAGTAAGAATAGATCTAACCTATAGATGTAACCTGAGATGCAAGCTCTGCTTTGAGTTTGGGAAAGACTTAAGCGAGCTAATCAAGGAGGAAGAACCAGAGAAAATAGAAGATCTTTCCTTTGAAAACCTTATGAGTTTTCTGGAAGAAATCAGCTGTTTTAAGCCAACCCTGTATCTCTCAGGAGGCGAACCTCTGATCTATCCTGACATTCTGGAGCTTCTTGAATTTATAAATAAGAAAAACTTCTATTGTCTTATCAACACAAATGGGATCCTGCTCAAAGAATTTGCACAAGCCATGGTTGAACTCAGTGTGGACAAATTAGTAATCTCACTTGACGGCCCGGAAGAATATCACAATCTGAACAGGGGGAAAACTTTTAATAAAATTACTGAAGGCATAAAGTATCTAAATACAATGAAACATGCTAAAAAGACCATCTTCCCTCTTGTCAGAATAAATTGTTTAATAACTCCTTTCAACAGTGAACATCTGATTGACATGGTAGATATTGCTGAAGAGCTGGAAGCAGAATCCTTATCTTTCCAGCATCCCATGTTTGCAAATGAACAGATGAGAAAATCTCATGTTAAAGGGGCAGGAGCTAAAGACATCAAAGGAATTAATATATTGGGATTTACTTATGAGGGGGGCATAAACGTTGATGCAATTCTCAAACAGGTCAGAATAATGGAGTCAGGAAAATCAAAACTCAAGATCTATTTCTATCCTCCTGTAAAATCAGGGGAGATCCACCATTATTATAATAGTCTGGATTATGAATTTAAAAAAATCTGCTATACACCGTGGAGAAAAGTAATGGTAACACCAGCAGGTGACATTGGACCTTGTGTTCATTACCCGCTTGGTAATATTGAACAAGATAGGTTTAAAACATTATGGAACAGCACCAGATACAAAAAATTTAGAAATACTATTAAAAAAAAGGGACTCTTTCCGGGTTGTGTAAGGTGCTGTTTGAGAGAATATTGATAGCTTCGTAAATCCCGCCAAGCGGGATGGCGTTGTGCTGCATCCTTTCCCGATATTTATCGGGACAACGTACTTTTCGTATGCTTCATTCCTCAGCATCATGGAAAAACTTGTGCACCACGAAGAGCACGAAGAATAAAATCTTGACAACAATAAACCAGTTCACAGAGAAAAACTCTGAGTTCTCTGTGGTTTTATTTAGCATTATGCCTAAATTATTGGGGGTGAAGCATGAAACTTATTGTTCAGATTCCCTGTCTTAATGAAGAGGAAACTCTGCCTCTTACGGTAGGGAATATTCCCCGCAAAATTGCAGGGATTGACAGGGTTGAGATTTTAGTGATTGATGATGGCAGTACTGACCGTACTTCAGAAGTAGCAAGGGAACTGGGGGTGGACCATATTATAAAATTATCCAACACCCAGGGTTTGGCCAGGGCATTTATGACCGGCCTTGATGCTTCTTTGAAGCAGGGAGCAGACATCATTGTCAATACTGATGCAGACAACCAGTATAAGGGAGAGGATATTGTCAGATTAATCAAGCCTGTAATTGAAGGAAGAGCTGATATGGTTGTGGGGGATCGGCTGACTGATACTATTGAGCACTTTTCTGCTGCCAAGAAGATTTTACAGAAATTAGGCAGCTGGGTGGTCAGACAGGTTTCTAACACGGAAATTCCTGATGTAACCAGCGGCTTTCGTGCATACAGCAAAGAAGCAGCTTTGAAGATAAATGTTATCTCGGAATTTACTTATACACTTGAAACTATAATTCAAGCCGGGAAAAAGAATATTGCTGTTGATTATGTGCCCATCAGAACTAATGAGCCGTTAAGGCCGTCCCGTTTGTTTTCCAGCATCCCAGGCTATATTAAAAGATCAGCAGGCACCATACTGAGAATCTATGCCATGTATGAGCCTCTGAAAATATTCTTTTATTTTGGAGGTTTTGTTTTTGCTGTGGGTGCAATGATTTCTCTGAGGTTTTTATATTTCTATATCAGCGGTTCCGGTGCAGGGCACATACAGTCTCTTATTCTGGCAGCTGTACTTATGATCCTTGGTTTTCAGACATTAGTAATAGGGCTGGTTGCTGATCTGATTTCGGGTAACCGGAGATTAATAGAAGATAATCTCTACCGCATAAGAAAACTGGAACTGTTCTTTGGTAAGAGTAAAGACGAGGGGAAATAAAAAAACAAGTTTCAGCCGCAGACAGGCGCAGACTCCAGTGCGGACGACCTGTCCTCACAGGAATTTTCATCCCGACAAATCGGGATAAAAACATATGGTTAAGATTGCTATGTCCGTCGAAGATCCTAGTTGTATAACGGGAAATGACATTGCTGTAAACAAGCGGACAGGTTGTCCGTTTGTTTGTCTGCGTAAGTCCGCGGTTTCAAACAATTTTTGTTTATATGGGCCGTGTCTGGTGTTTTATCAATCGCGCATAAATGCGCTCCTACAGTGATGAAAAAGACAAAAATGTCACTGTAGTCTTCATTGCAGTCAAAACATTTTATTCAGAAGTTATGACACGCGAAAAAACAACTGAAATCAGCCCCGGCTTTTTTAAGGCAGACAAAAGCAGGCTTTTTTTTGCTGCCCTGATACTTGCAGTAACAGTTGCCGGTATTGTCTACAGGACAATCGGAATTAATAATGACCTGTGGCTGGATGAAGCAATGTGGGCACAAAAATTAGTTAATAATCCGCTTGTAAAATCAGAGTTTCGCCCTATCGGATTTATGGCAGTAACAAAGGTTCTGATTAGCATTAAAAACAGTGAATTTACACTGAGGCT
>JAJRXD010000120.1 GCA_024276465.1 Deltaproteobacteria bacterium | reverse complement strand
TTTTGCAACAATTTGCAGATAAAATAAAACTCCTGGAGCATCCCGGCAGAGTAAATAAGGGACAGTCTGCGGCAATTAATCTCGGGATTCAATCATCTGAGAGTAAATATGTGGCAATTCTTGACAGTGATGATCTGTTTGCTCCTGAAAAGATAGCATTGCAGGTGGATTATCTTGAAAAAAATCAAGATGTTGGATTGGTGTATGGAAACGGTTGCGCTATAGATGAACATGGCAAAAAACTTTACCCTATTTATGAAGATGGACACCAGGAAAATTCTGATCCGGAACGAATCTTAATGGATTGTTATTTTTTGTTACCTAATAACTCTTTGGTCAGGCGTAAGGTGTTGGAAAAGGTGGGCGGGTTTGATGAAGCACTTCGTTCAGCCCAGGATCATGACATGGCAATACGGGTGGCTGAGGTAACAAAATTAGCATACATAGACAAAGAGCTGTTTTATTATCGTCGGCATGGTGACAGTATAAGCGTCAACAATGCTACCCTCAGGTGGAATAACGGTTTTATCATTCTGGAAAAAGCACGCAGGAGATTTAATTACAGATCAGGTGTTATCAGAAAACGGCGCGCTGTACTTTATTTTCGACTTGGTCAATGCTTGCTTGAGGAAAAAAAAGTGGTGTTTGCCTTATGGAACTTTCTTTGTTCCGGCTTTCTTGATCCAATGCGAGCATTGAAAGTTATCGTAGGCAGAGAAGCCATGTCAGGACCACATTAATAATGTCTTCCGAACATATATTAACAAAGCAAAATGTTGTACCAAAAGAATGCTTATTGGAAATTGATTTTATGCGGTTCAGTGCTGCATGGGCACTTGCCCTAACCCTGGTTTTTGCTATAGGTAGTGTTTTGGCAATTTATTATCTGGTTGAACGAAAAGGTTCAGTATTCATACGAAAGCAAATGTTGGCCTTTAAAAGCTAAGGCGGGCTTTGCCCGCAACCCAAATTTGACGCAGTAGGAGCCCCGTCCTCTGGGCGATTGAGTGCATAGTCAGGTGCACAATTCTCGCCCAGAGGACTGGGTTCCTATGCTGTGCCTCAAAATTTTCTTGTTTTTTTATGACAGGAATCCAGGAGTAAGGCACTAACTTCTTAATCCTTGACAGCATGTAGCCTTGTGGATACAATGATGATTCATGATTGAAATTCGTAAAACTGCTATCTTTTCAAAATGGCTCGACGGATTGCAAGATATACATGCCCGCGCACGTATTATGGTACGGATTGAACGATTGTCTTCAGGAAATCCTGGTGATGTCAAGCCGGTGGGGGAAGGTGTGTCAGAGTTGCGAGTCAGCTATGGACCAGGTTATCGAGTTTATTGCAAACAGCACGGAAAACAGTACATCATTTTGTTGGCTGGTGGTGATAAGCGAACTCAAAACAAGGACATAAAAACTGCTCAACGGTTAGCCCGTAACCTGTGAAGGAGACATCATGACTAAAACTATCACTACTCATTACGACCCTGCTGAACATCTCAGAACACCAGATGAAATGGCCGCTTATCTTGAAGCATGTTTTGAAGAAGCAGATGGAGATGCCGCATTCATTGCAAAAGCACTTGGTGACATTGCTCGAGCCAAAGGCATGTCACAAATAGCTCGAGAAGCAGGATTGTCACGTGAAAGTTTGTATAAGGCTCTTTCCGGTGAAAGAATCCCTAATTTTGATACAATTTTAAAAGTTGTT
>JAJRXD010000119.1 GCA_024276465.1 Deltaproteobacteria bacterium | reverse complement strand
GGTCCAAAAACTCGTTCCGCTGAGGCGGAACTCAGACAGTTTGGACCCTTCATCCGCATTCAAATACGACAAGCTCGGCTGCGTTGCATGGGGTTTGAAAAACAAAAAGCACGCCCCTCCATGGCTTATCAATGCCGGGTCATCTGGACCCGGATTTTTACTAACATCAGGAAAGGAGAAAAAATGAAGAAGGTAAAAACATTATTAGTAACTATTGCACTGATTTTTTCAGTTTCATGCACAGCAGCTCTTGCACAGGACTTTGTGTCAATAGTTGCAGGAAAAAGTGTAACAAGAGAATTTTATGTTCATGGGCCAATTGGTAATAATGATATCCCCGGCTATTATTTTGTTGTTTCTGCAATCGGTACTAATGATTTTGCTGAAGATATGACAATAACTGTTAAGGCAAAACCCGAAAGAGATTTCAGGAGTCGTATGATTTATTCACTTGCTGGAGCTGGGTTTAGTCCTGTTGAGGGTGTTGCGCCTGTTTTTTCAGTCGGGGCTGTTCCGGGTCCTGATCTATCAACAAGTGTTTCAATAAATGCTGCTTTCGGGATTTATTTTCTGGGAGTTACCATTGATGCCATTATCGGGGATGTTGAAACCCGTGTTCCCTTTTCCATTACTTTTTCCGTATCAAAAGCCGCACCACCTGAAGAAGGCTGAGAGCGGAAAAAGAGCTGATGAATTATTGTTGACTATCAAAAGTGGTTACTCACAAGGAAATATAGGGAGTTAAGGCAATGGCAAATCAAATATCTTTGCATTATGCATTTAAGAAAAAAAAGCCCTGTCTGTTCCTCATTGCAGCATTAACTGTTTTGTTCAACATTGTACAGCCTGCAAATGGTGCAGAAAACAGAAATCTTGATTTTAGCAGCATGTTTGAAAAATACAGCTGGTTTGACATGGGCGGTCAGATTCGTTTTCGTGGAGAGATCAGGGATGATTATGACCTTAAAGACAAGACCCATACAAAAACAGATAATGATGAGTTTATTCTTGGCAGATTTCGTTTGTGGACCCGGTTAACACCGTCACCATACTTCCGGGCATTTGTTGAGGTGCAGTCAGCCTGGGAATGGGAATCAGAAAACATTGACACCGATCTTCCTGACATCGGGGGAGGAAATATCTACCAGGACAGGCTTGATATTCAGCAGGCATACATAGACTTTTTTTTCAGTCCTGATACCTTTCCACTTTATATTCGGCTTGGCCGGCAGAACCTGAATTACGGCAGGCAGAGGCTTATAGGTCCTTTTCAGTGGGCAAATGTTGCGCGCAGTTTTGACGCTGCCCGGATTCGCTATGACGATAAAATCTGGTGGGTTGATGCCTATATTGCCCAGGTGGCGGTCCACGACGATAACAATTTAAATGACACTGACAACCGCCTTCCAAATACTGCTGATGACAGTACATTATACAGTGTGTATGGTGGCTACAGGGGGTTTTCTGTTGCTGATGTTGAACTGTACTGGATCCTGCGTGATAACGACAATGCAGGTGGTCGGGAAATTCATACTATTGGGACACGTTTTGAAGGAAAGAGGGGTGCCTGGGATTACGATGGCGAGTTTGCATATCAGTTTGGGGAATGGACTGACCAGATTGACCACAAAGCCTTTGCAGTCCATATTGGAGGCGGATACACTTTTGTCGACCGCAAACTTAAACCCCGTATTGGAATTCAGTACAATTTTGCAACTGGTGACAATAACCCCGGCGATGGTGACCATACAACATTTGACAACCTTTACCCGACCAACCACCTCCATTACGGATACATGGATTTTTTTTCATGGCGCAATATGCATAATGTGCAACTGTCGTTGAAAGTTAACCCATACGAGCGCATGTGGGTCAAAATGCACCTTCATTTTTTCTGGCAGGATGAGACTGACGACCAGTGGTACAATGCCGGTGGCGGAGCAACAGCAGGGATCCGTCCAATGAGTAACAGGAATGCCGACAGTTATGTGGGTGAAGAGCTTGATATTGTTGCAAACTACATTCCTGATTTGCCATACATAGGAAAGGCCATGTCTGTTCAAGCCGGGTATTCACACTTCTGGGGAGAGAGCTTTGTAAGTGATACAATTGGAGGAAACAATGGTGCTGACTTTGGTTATTTACAGATGATGCTTAAGTTTTAATTGCTGAGGCATGGAGGGAAAACAGCCAAGAGGCAATGGCCAAGAGGGGGGTGAAACCTGTCCCCCGAAACTCTTTTCGCTCGATATGTTTTTGCGAATGGTAATTATATTATAAAGTATTATAAATAATGTCCGAATATACCATTACATAAAGCCAGCAGGCAGATATTTTAATGTTCCCTGTACATTAATAAAATGGAGAAATAAGCATGGCAGTAACAAATACTACAAAACAAACTAAATATTATGTTAAAACTTCATCACAACACACAGAACAAATCACTGTCCGGGCAGACAAATACTTTACCCCCATTCTTGGGGCTGAGGAGTACGGCCTTGATATCCTGAAGTTGCAGGAGACAATTAAGATGATGGTCGTGTCAGGTGGCAGGAATGAGAGGGTTTAAGTGTGCAGGATAAGCTGGCATGTGTTGTATTTGATTTGAAAAACAAAAAGCACGCCCTTCCTTTAACCTGCATTTCCATTTTGTCTCAGCCACAAGCAAGTATCCGGACACAACGGGTTTCGTTTTACAGACCGGCAGATGGCAAACAATACCCTCTTTTATCTATTAATCTCTTTTAACCACCAGGCATGTAACTCTTCAAAATTGATTCCTTTGGGAGTAGAAAAGGTGTGGTTATTCCAGATATTATCAGCCAGAGTCTTGAAGGCCTCACACTCGGATGAGTCAGGGTAAAGCTGAAACAGGGTTACTCCCTTTCCGGAACATTCTTTAATTCTTTCACTGTAAGGAATAAATCCGGTGATTTGAGAGCCAATGTTGTCAGCAAACTGTTTTAAAAGCTTTTCTTCATTTTCAAGGTCTCTGAGGTTTCCTATAATTCCACATAACCTGGAACCGGAGCGGGAGGCAAATCGTGCAATAGCCTTGCAAATATTTGATGCTGCAAAAAGAGCCTCCAGTTCACCACTGCTTACCAGGTATGTTTCTTCTGCGTAGCCCTGTCTGATCGGCATGGAAAATCCACCACAGACCACATCACCCAACAGATCATACACCACAGCATCCAACTCCAATTCCTCAAAAACATTCATTTTAACCAGTGTTTCGATCGATTCACTTACCCCCCTTCCGCCGCATCCTACACCTGGGTCAGGGCCTCCGCTTTCAGCACAAAAAATTTTCCCGCAAGCCAGAGACAAAGGGGTTTCGAAAACAATATCCTCTCTTTTTACTGAATCGACATCAAAGTCATGTTTTCTCAAGGTGTCAAGGATGGTAGTGCACATGTATCCTTTCAGCAGCAGTCTGGTGCTGTCATGCTTGGGATCACAGCCAACATGCATTACTTTTAACCCCATGTTGTTGGCAAGAGCAAAGCTGATATGAGATGCAATTATTGATTTTCCTATTCCCCCCTTACCGTAAATTGCCAGCTGTCTCATTTTTCAGTCCTGTTCAAATTTGATGTTATATCAAAGTCCAAATGAAGTTCAAAAAAGAAAATGTCAAAAACTCCATTTTATCTCTTCCGGAGTTAAGGCGTCAGCCTTTTATGAAACCTTTACAGGTTAATTCCACTGACTTGTTGGCAATTGCCAATTGACATTTCCTTTATATGCCTGTCCCACCGTAGCTCGCAGAGCGAAGGTGGATGCCTTTGCCCAATTTTTTTCGCGCATGAATGCGCTCCTACATCTGTTTTGCTTTAATCCTTCATCCTGTCCTTTTGACTCTGTGGTTAATCACCCCTTTTTCTATGAAACTTTTGACAGTACCTGGTTTTATTCAGAAGCCTAATTCCTTTCGATAATTATCTACAACATGACTGGTAATGCGGGTACAGTTATGCTCTCTTGCATACTTTTCAGTGCCTGAAACAGCCTGTGTCCTGAACCCGGTGGGAACCATAAAAATCATTTCTCTGGCAGCCTCGTCCCACTCCATGGAGAAGGGGAGTTTTGACAAATCTTCTTCGGGTGTTGCTTGCTGACAGGGGCCTGCTGTATTTTCCTCAAACACTTCTAAAAACCTGGTTTTAAAACGTGTGGGGGTGTACTCATCAGCTACTGTCTTTAATATTTCAAGTGTAACCTCTGATTTTTCCCTGCAGGCAATCTCCTCTGCTTTTTTTTGTAGTTTTTTTACTGATTTTGTCCTGATGAAGTGGGGAATCATCTCAGCAATTTTCCTTAAGGCCTCCTCAGCAGATGTTCTCCACCTGACCTCACCGGGGGAGATTTGACCACCCATTTCCCCTTTAGTTTCAATGAAAAGATTTATATAGACCTGATTAACTACCTGCTGGATGAGGTAGCTGGCTCCCCTGAACCCCATGTAAGGCCCATTTTCAGTGGACAAAAAACTGATGGTTGGTATATCTGCAAAGAGAAAATTGAGGAAGCCCAGATCCTTTGAAATTTTCAGATCGTAAAAATTTCCCATAATAAGCAGGGGAGATGTTTCCTCATATTGTGTTCTTTTTTCATCAATAGTCGGAGACACCAGAACATTGTCAGAAACCTCTTTTACTTTTTCTCCTACCTCTTTATTTCCCACTGTAGCAAAACATATTTTTATGCCAAGTTCCTTCTTAAAAAAATGACTGATGCCGACCGCATAAGTGTTATGATTTTCAAGGGACAAAGCAACAGGGGTTTCAAAAGTGACGGTGAAAACACTCCCCGTTCGAATCAGTCTAAATCCGTTCTCGATCTCCCCCTTTAAGCAGGCAGCAACATCCAGGTTAAAGAAATTTGCGATTTCTTCAATCCATCGTGCTGATTCGCCAAATCCAACAGGGATGGTGTCAGACAGGTAGGGGATACCAAAGCGTTACTGCATCTTTTGAGCAAATGCAACACCGCAGTCAAAAGGGTAGATACATATGTTAAGCATGGCTGCAGGTGCGGAAATAATCTGCTGTGTGGTGGAGTCGGCAGAGATCACTGTGTTAACAGTAATTCCGATAGAAAGCAGCATCCTGCGCAGCTCTTCCAGATCAGCCTTCCAGTTAAATACGCTGTATGTGGGACCAATTATATTCACTGATTTCCCCTTTTTTTCAGCTTTTTCATCCATTAAGGGGATAAGAGAGAGAAACCCCTCCTCCTTTCCCTGGTGGACTGTACCGCCAACAGGAGGGCGAATAACCACACACTTTTCATAATTCAACCTGTCAACAACTCCTTCCACATCATCCTTTGTTATTTCGACTGTGGGTGATGTTACAATAAAAATAGCAGGTGACTTTTTTGCTATCAGTTTCCGTACAGTTTTTTCCAGACTTTCACCTGCTCCATGCAGAATGTCTGCATAAGAAAGATTAGAGGTGTACATCTCAAAAAGGTCATTCATCAGGGCATTCTGGTGCTGATTAATATAACAGCCACTGGGGGAGTGAAAGACAGTGTGGGCATCTTTGATACCAAGCACTGCCCATAGAGCTCCCTCAAAGGCTGAGGGGCGATGGATTTCGCTTACCCTGAGATTTTTTTTGTTGTCTAATCCTGCCTTCAACCTATCCATAGGGATCTCCCTTATATTTCCTGATCAGCTTTTCCCAGTTTCTGTAAACCGGTATACCCATTGCCTCATGAAAATTTCTGGCAAAATCAAGAGCAAAGTCGTATCCATATTCTGCCAGATACATCATGTTGATGAAGGCAGGCTTAAACTGAGGTATTACTTCAATCAGCCCCTGAAACTCTGTGAAAACAGCATCCGGATGATATGCATCTATCAGATCACCCAGGGTATCAAAGTCTTCATCAATAAAGTTTACATGATACCTGCTTTCCAGCAGCGCTCTTTCCCTGTTTGCAAAGGGATTTTTCATTGTCGGAACCAGAAAAACTTCAGCCCCTAATTCAGCCATTATCTTACCCATGGAAAATTCACTTGCAGGCCCGCCGCTGTGAAGTATACGAAGAGGTTTTTTTGAAAAAAGTGCTTTTAAGTCAGACCACTGGGGAGAAATTTTTTTCTCTTTTCTGTCCACTGCATCATGAAGTTTTTGTGAACCCGTTTTGTCGGCTATAGATCTCAAAAAGCGGGTTGTTCCCTCAACTCCTGCAGGAATCTCGCTGTAGTTCACCAGTGCACCACTTTTATTCTTTATTTTTTCAGATGTTAAATAGGGTACAACGTGAATGGGGTAGAGGAAATGTGCGCGTGTAATTTTTTCCATTTCGTCAATATGTGAAGCAGGAAAGGTGAAAAAGGGCATGCCAGCTTCCCTTAAAAATGTGGTTATGGATGAGAATGCCCCTGCATCTGTCCCTGAGCGCCCTATTAAACCGATAGAACCATCAACTTTTTGCTGTGGCTCCATAGTGTCAACAATGGAAGACCAGCAGAGATCATTTCCTGTTGCCATACCCACGGAGTGTTTAAATCCTGTGTTGCAATAAGTCACTTTGCATCCTTTGAGTTCATCTTTGAGATCTGCAGTGACACCCTTTATATCCTCCCCGATTAGTTGAGGAACGCAGGTATTGAGAACAACAATAACCTTAGGGTGATAAGCATGATATACATTTACAATCTGCCTTTTCAGATTTTCTTCCCCACCAAAAATTATCTCACCCTGTTCAAGCAGAGTTCCCATGGTAAGCAGGCGGGAAGGCCGGCAGCACATGGTTCCGATCTGGATTTCATAGATGCAGGGCTGTGGTGCATAAAGAATGGGAACTACCCCTTCAATTTTACCCAAACTTGCCATGGCCTGCATGGTTGAGCAGCAGTGCTCATAACTTTTCAGAGGCATATCATTGTCTCCATCGGGGCTGTCAATGTTAGTGAGAAATGAAATACTTTTCTCTCAAATTTATTAACATAATTAGAAGTTATTTAGAATAGATTTCTGCGGAAGGTCAGTCAAGCGAATGGCACGTACTCTGAACTCTGCTGGGAGGCAATGTTTCTAATGGTTATATGATATGAAACAACAAGTTTTTGTCTGGCAGTTTATAGCAGCAGGTGATTGTTTGAGTGAAGAAACTGACACTGACATATATTTGTGCTGTTCCAAAAATTAAAGCAAGGCCCATTTCTGTACCCTGCCTTAATTTCTTTTAGGTAAAGCAAATTTCAGAATTTACAGGGCGGATAAAGACCTTTACAGATGGTTGAGCCAAATTCTGATTTCAATATCGCAAGGTCAAACAGCCCTGGCTTCAGTGGGATCAGGGGTTGGGGAGGCTTGAGATGGATTTGCGCTTGGCAGGGTCGAGTCCGGTGCGGGAGCAAAAACGCTTGTTGAGCATTATCAGGATGGTGTTTAAACGTTCCAGGTGGAGCAGGCCGCTTTCCGGGAATTCATTAAGGGGGGGTTGTGTTGGAAAATTTTTGGGGCAGCAGTCCCTCCAGGTTTGATCATCCTGTGTAATCAGAAGGGGTAGACCATGGGAGCGACAGATAATTGGCCTGTGCTCGTAAAGTTGGCAGTCACCATTACCAAGCAGCAGGCAGGAATGCTGGTGGATATCCGGTCTTCTCCGGTGGTGATTGAATGCTTTAGCGAAGCGGTCTGTTAGGCCTTGTCTGATAAAATGAAATTCTAACGGCAAAAGGTGCAAATCCTGCTTGCAGCAGTCACAACAGCCCCTCCGACACAGGAGCTGGGGCGCGTGGACCGTTTTTAGCCGGGCACAGAACGTGTCCACCTTGGCCAAAAGCCGGGTATAGTCACTAAAATACGCTTTATCCATGACTGGCAGAGGTTTCATAATGATTTTTTCTTCACCCTTGGCGGACTTTTTTTTTGACAGGAACTCTTTGGTTCCATCGAAAACCGATTTCATGTAGATAACGCTGGAGATGTTTTTCTTAAAATTACGTCGATAAAAAAAGCCCGTACAAGCAATAACAACATATCTCATCGGGCGTACCGATGGAAAATTAGTCGTCGGTCTTCTCTTTGACGGGCGGCTCAGATGGGCCCTCTGGAAGTCGTTCGCCCTGTTTCTCAATTTTCTTCTGTCTTTTTTCCTCCTTCTTTCGTTTCTTGGCGAGATCTCTCTTGTGTTTCTCAAACGTGTAGTTTGGTTTTGCCATTTGCGATCCTTTTTAATTAAGATAGCTTAAGCCTTCAGCTATGCTGAAGGTCCCGGATTTGCTTTGCGGGTATCAGGAGGCTTGTCAGTACATATAGATGCAAAAAAATATATAGATATAGTGACCTTTACAGTTCTTCCAGAATCAACATAACTTCCGATAACCTTACCATTTCAGGTGGTTTCAAAAGTCAAGAGTAGCGACAATTTACTAAAATAATTTTCTCTCAAATTTATTAACATAATCATCAGTACCTTGACATAGATTTATGCGGAAGGTCAGTCAAGATCCTGGCACGTAAACTGAAATATGTAACCAGTTAAGGTTACATCAGATTATTTAAAGTATTTTGCATCAATCAGCGGTAAGAACTGTAGCCCGTTGCCATCCTTTTTCTGCGTAAAACCATCACCCCGATTCCTATAATAACGGTCATGAAAATGATCATGCTACATTCAGTAATGTGGGTACATTCTTATAAAGAACTTGAAAACGAGATGTTTCCGCTCCGCAACCGGGCTCCTATACATCGCATGATAGAGGAATTTTATAAACACTAATCGATGATTTCTAATATAGTTCTTTTTTTCAGTTTCATGGAGGCCGCATTCAAGATAGTTCTTATTGCACTTGCAGTTTTTCCCTGTTTGCCAATAATTTTCCCTATATCTTCCTTAGCAACACTCAATTCAATAACCGAAGTTCTTTCACCTTCCACCTCCTCAACCTTGACCAAATCAGGATGATCAACCAGTGATTCAGCAATATACTTAGTCAATTCTTTCATCTCCTTATCCTCTGCATAGGTGCGTTAAATTTCTCAAGCTGTAAAAGCACTGCATTTCCGGCTCACAACCTTTAACGATAAGAGCGACAAACATTTTACTACAAAAATAGTGTGGATTACCAGAACTACTCTTAAATCATTTTCAGAGAAAGTCGGGTTTCGAGTCTGGCACCCATTAAACTATACCACAATACATGGAAAAAGCGGTGGCATGCTTAGTCTATGAAACCAATCTGATATATGGTGCAGCAATATGATATTTCGAAATCTTCAAAAAGTTACTATTATTAACCTCAATCTGAACACCCAGCGAGGAACTATATAAACCCCTTTTTTCTGCTTGGTTTCAATAAAAAACGAGGCAAACCGGTTCAGCTTGCCTTGCTCCAGATTCTTTTCCTTCCACCGTGACAGATACTCAGACCCGTTCTCTTGTGTGGTCGCTGGTCGATGAGGTGAGAAGCCGATAAAGATCCAGTGCCGACATGCACTGGAGGAACCTCATGAATATCCTGGCCACGTCACCTGGATTCTTGAGGAGCTTTCGCCTGATCAGGCGCCTGACGAGGCAGGACCGCAGGTGGAACAACGTCTGGGTGTCGATGACATCCGGATAGATCTCATGCACCGGGAACATCTTGTCCCAGTCCCTGTCTTCGTCAATTAGGCCCCTGGCTACGGCATCGTTCCACAGGGGGGTCCCCCTGAAGGCAGTGAGTGAGTTGAAGTTGAAGCTGTTGATCTTCAGACGCTCAGCCAGGGCAAAGGTCTGCTGGACTTCCTCCACGGTTTCGCTGGGAGAGCCGACAATGAAGAAGCCGTGCACGATGCCGATCCCGGCTTTCTTGGCACGGGAGACCGCGTCCTCAATGTCGGCGATACTGGTTTTTTTGTTCATGCTGTCCAGGATGCGTTGGGATCCGCTCTCGATTCCGAACATGATCAGGTCACAGCCCGCGGCGGAAAGGTCGTTGAAAAGGCCACTGCCTGTGGTGTCCACCCGCCCTTCGCAGGCCCATCGGAAGTCATGGCCATGGGCAATCATGCCCTGAGAGATGTCTTTGCTCCTCTGCGCGTCCAGGAGGAAATTGTCGTCAAGGAACGAAAAGGAGGTATAGCCCAGCCGTTCAATCTCCCTGAGTTCCTTAAGGACATTGTCTGCTGAGC
This sequence comes from Deltaproteobacteria bacterium, assembly GCA_024276465.1. Classification (GTDB taxonomy): domain Bacteria; phylum Desulfobacterota; class WTBG01; order CAIYCZ01; family CAIRTM01; genus JAJRXD01. Next base: position 65,733 of record JAJRXD010000119.1, on the reverse strand, counting down.
GGGCACTGAACTTCCCACGGCTGAAGGTCGGGCAGTTGCAGTAAGTGCATGCAAATGGGCAGCCACGAGAGGATAATATGGTGGTGTATGGCCGGTCCCAGATGACGGCCGGGACGTCCAGGGGAAGGGAAGCAATATAGTGGATGTCAAGCCCTTCGCGGTCGGGAAACGGAATGGCGTCGAGGTCCATAATCCTTTCCCTGTCAGGGTTCTCAACAACCTCTCCGGTCTGGGATCGGAAGGTGATGCCAGGGATATCCTGGAGCCTGTTCAGTCCTTGGGCCAGGTCGAGAATAATGCTTTCCCCTTCTCCCCGTGCGACGATGTCAACCGACTGTTCTGAAGCGGCAATTCGGGCCGCATTGATAGTGGAGAAGACGCCGCCATAGACGATCCTTACATTTGGCAGGGTCTTCTTGATCTTCCTGGAAAGGGTACGGGCTGCGGGGTAACACATGTTGCTCAAAAAGCTGATGCCGACCAGGTCCGGTTGTTCTGCCTGGAGGGCTTCCACATATCTTTCGTCCGAGTAGTCGGGGTGACATTGGTCGCAGAGGGAAACCCTGTGGCCAGCCTGTTTGAGCACGGCGGACAGATACATAATCCCCAGAGGTGGTTCGCCAAAAACGTAATGGGTCTTGTTCCCACGATAGGGGTCCCTGGTTCGGCGCTTGGTGAATTTGATGGAAGGTGGTGAATAGAAACGCCTGTCGCGAACAAAGATAAGAGATATTTTCAAGGAAGCAACCTTTCTTCACGGTCGATGTGAAGTGAAATAGTAAAGGACAATTTTATGTGGATGCGTATGGCCCCAAAGTCATCCACCTTAGAGGAGAGAACACCGTAAGTCAAAACTGGGCAAGTGCTTCCTGGCGTGTGTTTTGTGCAAACAGCACTTTGATCTCATACGAGTCTCTCAGTGCGACGGCCAGTTCGTCGAAGATCTGTCCGAAGAACTCGGTGAACAGGCGGGTGTAACGGCCCATGTCCTCCAGGCCCGCACACTTCTGTTTGAGCTCGTTGTTATGATAGGAAGTTGCTTTTTGACAGGTCAAGTATAGGAAAAACTCCCTTGTGTGTCAACAACAAACCAAACTTAAAATATGCCAATGTTTTTAATATGAAAATTGATAGCTGATAGGTGAAGATATTGGAATAAGAATCTTGAAATCAGTATCCTGCTTCCTAATCGTTTGCTGAAATGTTCAATAGACAAATGACTACAAAAACCTTTGATAGTCAAAAATCAATAGTTTCTTGCCAAAACATTCGGAACTGCCAGATTCCATATTACTTCAGGTTAACTTACAATTCCAGCACGCATCAAAAGTCAAGAGTAGCGACAATTTACTAAAATAATTTTCTCTCAAATTTATTAACATAATCATCAGTACCTTGACATAGATTTCTGCGGAAGGTCAATCAAGCCAATGGCACGTACACTGAACTATGGAGGGAGTCAATGTTACTCATGATTATTGACCGTACGGCTCACATGGCCATGCCCGAGGGTGTCTTCGGCTAATAAAATGTCTCCCGGACCGAAGCCGGCATTTTGATCCATCACCCGTCTCGATCTCAGCCTCATGTCAAACACTGCTTGATGCGAAAATCGAAAAGAATAGTACCAGAATCACCATTTGAACGATCCATCCGATAATGCAAACACTGACGGCACGACCGGTGCTGCTATAATCAAGGGCCTGCCGAACGGCAACAACCATGGCAACGAGCATCCATATTCCGGCAACTATATTGACAATTGCATTCAATCCCGGGATGATGCCCAAAATGCGGATTACCCCGGGTGAACTTGAAAAACCGATGGTCCTCAACAACTCGCCATGATCAGCCTTGGTCTGGGGTTCTGCCAAAAACTTGGTGCCGATGAAGTAGGTCAGATAAGCCCAGACATACCACCCGACAAGGGCCATGATGGTCCCTGTAAAGATGCCGACCACACCGGCTTGCCCGACGCTGCCTATCCCGGCTGCCATGCTTGACAGCACAACCACCGCCATTGCCTGACCAAACGCTCCCTTGTCGGCTTCGACCTGTTCATAAAAATTTACATCCAACTTGGCAGCCCGTATCATACCATCTAAAAATTGATTCATCGTGGCCTCCCTTCAAAAGCTTAACATTATCAAATCAGCATACCTAAAAAGTCCATAGAAGCGATAATTTACTGAAATAGTTTCCTCAAAAATTCTTAACATAATCAGGAGTAATTTAGAATAGATTTCTGCGGAAGGTCAATCAAGCCAATGGCACGCAACCTGAAATTTGTAATCAGTTAATGTTGCGTATGATTATCTTCCCTGTCAGAAATACTGAGCAATCCACTAGCGAAACCGAAGGCTACATATTCCTTGTCGGAGCTATATGCATACCAAGCACCAAAGAATGCCGCAAGAACTGTTGTTATTGCAGGCACTATCAATTTAATAACATTCTTCATTGTGTCTAAATCTAAACAAATATCCATGTCATTTACCTGTCACTGCACTGTAAAAATTATACTTGTTACGTATTGGCGATAACTACATTAAATAAAAACATAGCAAGGAGTTAACTTAATCAAAAGTAATCCTTAAGCAAGTTCCCACTATTAATTCCCTCTTTCCTAATTCAAAATTGTATTTAATGGGCGTTGCCCCTGTTTCCTCTCTAAAACTAGTAAGGTTTCCCCTGATTTGTCCCGGCCTTGTTTTGCCGCGAATTCAATCTCGCTTCAAAATAAGGGATGAAATATAAATATCACGCTCAACTTTATAAATTAAACAGATTTATACCTTTTACGGTACACATACTGAACACGAATCAAATATTACTCCTGGTTACTCTACCCTATAAGCATCCCACAAAAATACAGATTAGCGATAATATACGTAAATGCCACAGCTGCAAAAAGATTTTACATTATCTGGGGCAACATGAAAAGGAGATATTTGTTCAGGTTATCTTGACTTGTTTTATCATGCGGCAAAACTACTCTGTTCGCATGCTTGTCTGTGGCTAAAGAAAATTCTTCTTACTGTTCTGTATTTAAATCCAGCTTTTTGCACAGCCATTCAATCAGGGCATCAATCTGGTCAAACGAAAAATGTGGTGCAGGAAAAGGGGGAGCGGCATCAGTAACAAGAGCATCTATGGAAAAAGATGGGTCAAGGTATAGAGGACTTTTCGAGTTTTCCTGCCGGCAAACCTCCACTTTTAAAACAGGAGCATTTTTAAACCCTTCTATTATCAGCAGGTCATAATCTGAAAACCATTTTTCTTTTATTTCGTTTAAGCTTAACTTTTTATTCCTTTCGGAAAAAAAAGCCATTTCAATATCTGATAAGAGCATAACCTGCTTTGCTCCAGCCTGCCTGTGCTGCCATGAATCCTTCCCCGGCTGGTCAAAAGTCACATCATGGTGAGTATGCTTTATTGTGCCGACCCTGAGATTTATTTTTTTAAGTTCAGGAATAATACGGGTGATCAGGGTTGTTTTCCCTGAACCTGATCTGCCTACAAATGCTACCATCTTGCATGACATGGACTGTTTACCTCACTATATTTCCACAAAAGCCCTCACAAATTTATTTTCAGAATTTTGAATTTCCTGAGTTGTTCCTGTTGCCTCAACAGTACCGCTGTTTATGATAACAATTTTGTCCGCTAACTTGAATGCCTCGTTATGATCATGGGTAACATAAATTATGGTCAAAGGAAATTCAATAATTAATTTTTTAATCTGGTTCCGAATTTTAACTTTCAGCTTTACATCTAAATTAGCAAGTGGTTCGTCCATTAGGAGAAGCCTGGGGTTTAAAACAAGGCTTCTGGCGATGGCTACCATCTGTTGCTGTCCGCCCGAAAGCTGACAGGGGTATTTTTTTAAATGCCCGCTGATATCAAAAAAATCAAGCATGTTGCTGATCTTTGAATTAATGTTTTTCTCCTTTTTCAGTTTCAGCCCAAAGGCAATATTTTCAAAAACAGTAAAATGCGGCCAAAGGGCAAGGTCCTGAAAAATTAAACCAATTTGCCTTTGAAATGGCGGGATTAATATTTTACTGTTTTCACTTGCTGATTTCCCGTTCAGTATAATTTCCCCTCTGTCAAGAGGTTCCAGCCCTGCTATCAATCGCAATATTGTTGTTTTACCACTTCCTGAACTTCCGAGAAGACAGACAAAGGTTGACTCCTCAACATCAAGAGACAAATTATTAATAATACGGGTTTGCCCGTAGTGTTTAGTAATGCATTGTATTGAAACTGACAGCATTTGATTTACCCTTGTTGTTTTGACAGCACTTTCTGTCCTGCAAACAGAATGGATAGGCTGAGTGTGGTAATTATCAGAACAAACAGGCACATGCTGCTTGTCAAACTTTGGGGAGCATTTGCCATAATCGTAAATACTTTTATAGGCATAACTGAAGTTCCTGGAGGATAAACTAAAATTGTTGTGCCAAGTTCGCCAAGACAGAATATGAAGCTTATCAAAAAAGCGCCAAACAGGCCATTTGAAATCAAAGGGGAAAGTATTTTTCTGATTCGAAGGAAAAACCCTGCACCCATAAGTTCTGCTGATTCTTCAAAGGAAACAGGGACCTGTCTGATTGAATTTGCAATGAGCCTTTCTGCAATAAAAATGAATCTGCCAAGGTAACCAAAAATTATAATCCAGAAACCGGAATAAATAAAATTCAGGGCTTGAGTGTTAAAAAATTTAATCAGGCCAATCCCTAAAACTGTTGACGGGATGCCGAAAGTAATGAGTAAAATCAGATTGATGAATTTTATTTTCTCGCGTTCAGAAATATATGCAAAGACAAAGCCGAAAAAGACCAGAAGAAGCGCACCGATTGCAGCATAAAGTAATGAATTAAAAATGGCTGGGACCAGAAGAACCGTGGCTTGCCGGAAGGCTTCAGTGCTTTCCTTAAAGGCTTGAGCAGAGAGAACGATAACCGGGATAAAAACGGAGATAAAAACGTAAACAGTAGTGATGAATAAAAAAAAACATTTAAAATTATTTTTTAGATTAACAATTTTTACAGTGTGGGATTTAGTGCCTATTGATAGAAAAGACGCTTCAGCAAGATAAAACCTCTCAGCCATTAAAAGCGAAACACAGATCAGAACTAAAACCATTGAATTTGCCACAGCTGAACCGTAATTGTAAAACGCGGAAAACTGGGTGAAAATTTCCGTTGTAAAAACATTTACAGAGAGAAATGCAGGCACTGAAAATTCAGAGACGGATAGAATAAAGACCAGGATAAAAGATGAAATCAGGGCTGGTTTAATTAATGGAAGTATGATTTTAAAAATTACTTTTTGATGTGTTGTAACAATTAATCCGGCTTCTTCGTATCTTGAGCTCAAATTTGACAATCCGCTTGAAACGATGATCATTGAAAGTGGTGAAAAAATTATGCTTAAAAGAAAAACAACTCCTGCAGGACTGTAGATAAAATTTTTTTCAATCCCTGAAATGATAAAAAAGTCTACCCAGGATACAGCAAGGATGTATGGTGAGAGGAACAGAGGAATCAGCAACACCAGCTTAAATAAATTTTTTAAAGGAAGATCAGTTTTGGTCAGAACAAATGCAAAGAATCCACCGTTCAGGGTGGAAATGATCGAGACACAAAAAGCAATGCCCACGGTTTTTAAAAGCAAAGAAAAATTTTTATAATTAAATATTTGAAAATAATTTTTAAATGAAACATCACCATTATTGGCAAATGACCCCACAACAACAGAAAAAAGTGGCACAATTACCAGAAACAAAAAAGCAGTAATTGTTAAAAAATAAAGTGATTTTTTCACTGATTTTCTTCAACCCACTGCTTGAGATAAACCTGAATCTCTTCAAGTTTCCGTGCGGCTTTATCATAGTCAACGCTCATTGCTTTAATATTATCAAGAGATCTCAAGCCAGCAGGCGTGCGCACGTTTTTATGTAATGGCATTTGAGCACATGATTCAGCAAGCTTTTTTTCTGTTTCTCTGGAAAGCAGATAATCAATCAGCTTTTTGCCGTTAACATTATCAGGAGAATTTTTTATAAGAGAAACAGTGTTGGGATTAATCAACTCACCAAGGCCATTCTGATCAAGAAAGACAATTTTTATTGGGGAACCTTCTTTTAAAGCCTCGAAGGCATCGTCCGTATCTGTTAACCCGCACCAGACCTCTCCACTTGCGACCCGCCTTTTAACATCCCCATTGCTTGTGGCGATCACAACTCTGTTTTTTTTCAGGTCTGTCAGGAACTGTTTTGCCTTTTGGTCTCCGAGAGTTAAAAACAGGGCGGCAAACTGAAAAGATGTGGTGCCAAACAGAGGATTTGCAATGGCAACCTTCCCTTTGTATTGTTTGCGCGTTAAGTCAAGGATGGATTTGGGAGCATCCCCGGGTTTTATTAAATCCGTATTGTAGACAAGCACTCTTGCACGGGCTGAAAAGCCTGTCCAGTGAAATTCTTTGTCTCTAAAATGACTCTCGATATCCGAAGCTGCTGCCGAATTGTAAGGAGCTGTAATTCCCCTGTTTTTAAGGATTATTGCTCTAACAGGATCACCGCTCCAGAACACGTCGCACTGAGGGTTGTTCTTTTCTGCAATCAAACGATTTAATACACCAGTTGACTTGGTTTCTTCAGTATCAAAGACTGCCTTGACTGTAATGCCTGTTTGCTTCTCGAAATCCTTCAAAACAGGTTCTGAAAATATCTGGTCAACAGTTGTATAAACAACAACTTCATCCTGACTTTTTTTTGAACAGCCTGAAATGCCGATACAAAAGATATTAGCAAGCAAAAGCAGTTTGAAAATATTCATAACAATACCTGTAGCAACCCGAACATGTCAGCGGTTAATCAGTGCCCGAACGGAAACTGAATATGTCAGTGGTTGGTTTGAAAAAGTTGTGACATTTGTTTTAACGCAACACCTTTATTTGCAGATCATCAAATAGTGTATATGAATCGGCTTTGGTCCAGAGACCTGTTTTGCCTGGTTTCTGAAACGTATTATCCTCGACCTCAAAAAGATGCTCACCGTTGATATAGACTGTAAAACGGTTGCCTCTGGCCACACAGCGCAGGCTGCCCCATGTGCCGGACGGAATGTTTGATTTTTTTCCATAATGAAAAAGTCCTGATCCGACAGGATCAATATCACTACGCCTGCCATTGTGGACTTTGTACAGAACCACATTATTTTCAAGAGCATTGGCACGCACAACATAGTAATTGTTTTTATCCTGATAGCGCCATACAATGCCAGCTGCCTGATCAACCCTGCCTTTAACCGGCTTGAACCTGACACGTATGTCGACATCAGAGGCAATGATTTTATCATAAACACAAATTGGAAAACGATAGTTGGTTGGGTCCATACTGGTCTGGGCCAGGACATTTGGTTTGCTGGGAGCTGTTTCATCTTTAACCGTTACCCACATTTCGGGGGAACCCTTACCAGTTAAAGCAGTTGTAAAGCCCGTGGGACTTTTTTGTGGTGTGTCTGAATCGAAACTGATGGTTTGCGCAGAAAGGGAAGGGATTAAGGAAATGATAAATAGCGGTAAACAGATGAGTATTTTTTTCATAATGTTTTTTCTAACCGTATGATAAATTCCATGCTGATTGTCTTAGTCATTTGCTGACTCCTTTCTAATCAATAATTAGAGCTTTAATAAAGCATTTGGAGTATTATAGGAAAAAATACCTCCTCTGTTAGTGTCGTAAATTCCGAGCTGGGACCAGCCATGGTTTCAAAAGAAATTTGTGTCAGAGGTAATGCGGAAATGGAAGTTACCGCAATAGCTGCTACAAGTGTTGTTTCACCAGCTGTAACTGCTATATCCTTGGCATTTGTTAAAATGCCCTGGGCCTGCGATGACTGGCCTTCAAGGAGACAGCGCTGGTTTACAGGGCTGTCCTCGCCTATCAGACCCAAAACATAAGCGACATTGTTATCCAGCCACTGGTCAATATCTAAGATCCCCGAGGTGTCACTGGTTATGAGGATTTGAAAAATAGCAGAGCCATCATTTCTAATGAGTATAACACCTGTATTAGCTTGATCTGAAATGCTGGTTGGCTCCCAGTCGGGTGGATGCAGAAAATAAAGAGAGGGAAATTCCGGATGTATGTAAAGCTCCCATCCTACAGCAGGGATGGGATATTCATTCATGGATGGAACAGTATGGTTGAACCAGTCCCAGAGCTTGGAGACTCCTTCGTTAAAATCGCAGGTACTACTGCCTCCCATGATGGATGTGGTAGTAATACCAGGAGCCCCGATAACAGTAGTAGTAGTGATGGATGGATTGTTCGGAACGGATGTGGTTGCAGTGGATGTGTCTATCAGTCCTGGTCTATACTTAACTATCATTGCCTGCAAACGCTCCACTTGCCCCGGGGTAAACTCATCCATGCATGAATCAGGAGAGTAGTCCATATAGTTTTTGATCGGGTCTCTTCCCGGCCGCGCAACGCAAGTGTTGCGAAACTCATTACATCCTCCAGAAGGGCTGCGCTCGGCAGGTGTGTCATCAACATAGTCACCTGGCCCTAAACACCCGCTTTTAAAAATAAGATTTGCTGATGTTCTGATTGGCGGCGTAATAATATTTTGTATGAATGTCTGGAATGTATGGTAGAGGCCAAGCCAGTGACCGATCTCATGGACCGCGGTATCACCATTGTTGTAAGGATCAGACTCTCCCCCCGGCAGGGTTTGATACAGCAAAACAAGCCCATCTTTTTCCGGATTTTCCGGCTGTTCATTAGGGAAGGTGGCGAAACCTAACAGGTCTTCTTCAAGCAAGGTCGTATATATGTTCAAATACCGGCTGGAATCAACAGTCAGCGATGCCTTTGCATCTGACATTTCTTTACTGTTGCTTTCAATCCCAAACCATTCAGGGTTGTCAGTATAGTCAATTTCAGCCAGCATGAACTGAACGCCAGTACCAGAGTAAGCATCATTCAGGACATCAATCTGTGTCACGATGTCAAATTCTGTGAGCTTTCCCTCCTGCCCGCTGTGAATAACATGGAATGCAACTGGTATAATGACTCCCTCCAGAGGAAAGCCCTCTATCTGAAAAACCCCACCCCTTATGCTATTGCGGTTTTGCAGGAGTGGTGCGATTTTTTTCTGAATTTGTTCTGCCACTGTTTGTGTAACATCAGGAGTTCCACACCGCAGTTCAAGCGAAACGCCGCTGCCCGCTGAATTTTCAGTGCCATTAGCTAATGCTGTACTGGTTATTAAAAGCAGTACAATTATTAGCAGAATCAGTGAGCAACATGCTGTTTGCACTGACCATTTTTCAGTTATTCTCATAGCTTGTTTCCCCATTGTTAGGTGAAATTTTGATGCCCTGATGGATCTGTACAAGAAAAACATACGCTAATGCCATGAACTCTGATATGTGCCTGTTTGCCCGATTTTATTAATGCAATGTATGTTTACATGTATACCACAAAATGCATTTCTTTGCCTTGACTTATATCAACTGGCAATGGTATTTTTTCAGGCATGAAAATAGAAAAACAGTTATCAGAAATTCCTCTTTTTAAAGGTCTTGAAACAGGGCACATTAAAAGTCTTGCTGGAATTGTTTTTGAGCGATTGTACAGGCGTGGTGAACTGATATTTTCAGAGGGTGATGATGCAACGGGTTTTTATGTGCTTCTGTCAGGGAAGGTGAAAATTTACAAGATTTCACCTGAGGGAAAAGAGCAGACACTGCATTTTTTTGGTCCTGGAGATCCTTTTGGTGAGGCTGCTGTTTTTACAGGGCAGCCGTTTCCAGCTTATGCAGAAGCGATGTCTCAGGCCCGTACTTTTTTGTTTCCGAGCAGGGCTTTCACAGAACTGGTAAAAGAAGAACCCTCCCTTGCTCTTAACATGCTTTCAGTATTATCCATGCGGTTAAAGAGATTTACATCTCTTATTGAGGATCTTTCCCTGAAAGAGGTTCCAGGCAGACTTGCTGCCTATTTTCTCTATCTCAGCGAAAAAAGCAACAGCACAAACAATCTAAGCCTTGAGATTTCAAAAGGTCAGCTGGCAAGTATTTTAGGCACAATTCCTGAAACCCTTTCAAGGATTCTTGCAAGGTTTTCAAAAAACGGCTTTATTGAAACAGAGGGAAAACGAACCATTAGAATTAAGGACAGGCAGGGTATGGAGAAACTTGCAAATGGTGAAATACGACTTGCCTGAGTTTTACGGCCAGTTTGTCCTTCCGCTCATAACCTTGATTGGGATTCGTATAGAGTTTGATTCATCAGGGTTTGATGCTATTTTTTCAGCAAGTGCGTCAAAGGAATTTTCAGAACGACCCATCTTTTTTGCCAGCATCCTTGTAAAAAACAGGATATCTTCTTTTTTAACTAATCTCTCTGCAATTCCCTCTACTATGACTGCACGCCACTTTTTATGCTCTGGATCTGAGTCGCATATTTTGAATGCAGCATTTGAGTTTGATTTAATGGATTTTGCCATCCGGCCACCTGGTCGTGAGCCGCAGTAGATGTAATCGTCATCGCTGGCATAAGAAACCTCTACTGCATAAGGTTTATTCCCGTCAACAGCTAAAATCGTACCCCACCTCCATTCACTTATAAAATCCCGAATCTCTTTTTCTGTCATTTCTCTCATACTGTTGCCTCCCAGCTTAAACAATATATCTTTTTTGCTGTTTGCAGAACAGTACTACGGAATCGGATAAAAAGTAAATAAAAAACAGATAACCTCCCGTGGTGTGAGGAATGATTAGAGGATCCAAATTTTCTGGAAAAACCTTGAAATGATCTTATTTAAAGGTTATACTGAAAAATTCCCTTAAACTTAATAGTTGCATCAATGCTGTGAATAGAACTGCAAATAACAGGATAATTGTACGGGGCGCAAGCCAGAACAATCTGAATAATCTTGATGTTGACCTGCAATGCAACAGGATAACAGTCATAACCGGTGTGAGCGGGTCAGGAAAATCGAGTCTGGCTTTTGATACACTTTATGCTGAAGGCCAGCGCCGTTATATCGAAAGCTTTTCAGCTTATGCCCGCCAGTTCATGGACCGCATGGACAAGCCCAATATCAGAAGCATTGAAGGCATACTGCCTGCAATTGCCATTAGCCAGACAAATCCCATAAAATCTTCCAGATCAACCCTTGGAACATTTACAGAAATCAATGATTATATGAAACTTCTCTTTTCAAGAATGGCCAGGCTTTTCTGCAGGCAATGCGGGCGCCTTGTTGAAAAGGATTCTTCTGATACCATAGCAAAAAAACTGTTACAGAGATTTGAGTCTGTCACGTCAGTTATAACCTTTCCCTTTTTTGTAACTGCTTCTTCTCTTGTTTCACCCGAAGAAATAGAAAAAGGTCTCAGGCGTCAGGGGTTTTTCAGAATATACCACCATGGAAAAGTAAAAGAAATTTCCACAGGGCTTATTTCTGATCACCTCGATGCATGCATTGACATAGTTTCAGATCGTATTGTAATCTCAGGAAGAAACAAAAAAAGACTTACGGATTCCATAGAGACAGCAGTAAAATTCGGAAAAGGTCTCCTAACCTTTTTTTTTCCGGAAGACATGACCCCTCCCCTTAAATTAAGCACATTACTGCATTGTCCAAATTGCAATATCAGCTACAGAAAGCCGTCTCCAAATCTGTTCTCATTTAACAGTCCTTTAGGGGCATGTAAAAACTGTAATGGATTTGGAAAGACAATAGAGGTTGATATTGATGCGGTAATACCGGATAAGACACTATCTGTTAAAGATAATGCTATTAAGCCGTGGTCAACACCATCCTACAGAGAGGCCTATTATGATCTACTATCCTATTGCAAAAAGAAAAAAATTCCAACGGATAAGCCATTCAAGAGTCTGCAGGAAAAATATAAGGATGCAATTGTCTACGGCAATGATGACTTCTACGGGGTGACAGGTTTTTTTAACTGGCTGGAAACAAAGACCTATAAAATGCACATAAGGGTCCTTCTTTCAAAATACAGGGCATATAGAACCTGCTCTGAATGCAATGGTACCCGTTTCAAGGACGACACGCTTCTGTTCAGGATCGATGGCAAAAGCATTGCCGATATATATTCAATGAACATAAATGAATCTTTCAGATTTTTTGAAAAATTAAAAAACAGCACCAGACTGGAAAAAACAGCAGATGTTCTTCTTAATGATATTATTTCCAGGCTTGAGTATCTTGATAAAATCGGGCTGGGCTATCTTACTCTGTACCGCCAGTCAAGGACCCTTTCAGGCGGGGAAATTGAGCGGGCAAGCCTTACTACTGCCCTGGGATCGTCCCTCGTTAACACCCTGTATGTTCTTGATGAGCCAAGCATTGGGCTTCATCCAAGAGATACATCCAGGCTTATCAATATTTTAAGAGGGCTGAGGGATACAGGAAATACTATCGTAATGGTAGAGCATGATCCTGACATTATCATGCAAAGTGATACAGTGATTGATCTTGGCCCTTTTTCCGGTGAAAGGGGAGGAAACATTGTTTTTCATGGAACTCCCCTGGACCTTGTAAAAAGCAGATCCTCTCTTACGGGTCAGTATTTATCCGGCAGCCTCAACATTCCGGTTCCGGAACAGAGAAGAAAGCCTGATCAAAAAAATTGGATTAAAATTGTGGGAGCTTCAATCCACAACCTTAAAAACATCAGCCTTGATATCCCCCTTGGCATTTTTGTGTGCATAACAGGTGTGTCCGGATCAGGAAAGAGCACTCTGCTTGAAGAGGTAATACACAAGAATCTTGCGAAAAAGGGTGAAAAATCAAATCAATGCTTCATTGATGGTGACAATTCTCCGGACAATGTAATCCTCATGGACCAGAGCCCAATTGGAAAATCACCACGTTCCAACCCAATTACGTACATGAAAGTCTTTGATGCAATCCGTAACATTTTTGCACGGACAGAACTTGCAAAAGGACGGCATTATACTGCTTCAACCTTCTCCTTTAATACCAGCGGCGGAAGGTGTGAGCAGTGCCAGGGTGAAGGATTCGAGAAAATTGAAATGCAGTTTTTAGCGGACGTATATGTAAGCTGTCTGTCATGCCGCAGCACAAGGTACACATCGGAAGTTCTTGATGTTACGTATCAGGACAGGAACATCCATGACGTGCTGCAGATGACTGTTTCCGAAGCACGGGATTTTTTTTCGAAAGAACCAAAAATAGAATACCCGTTACGGCTTCTTGAAATGGTGGGGTTAGGGTATCTGAGGCTTGGGCAGCCTGCAAATACGCTGTCAGGAGGGGAATCACAGAGGCTCAAGTTAGCATCCTTTATAAGACAGGGGAGTACAGGCAGGACTCTTTTTCTTTTTGACGAACCTACAACAGGGCTGCATCAGGACGATATAAAAAAACTTCTTAAAACTTTCAATTTTTTTCTTAATCACGGGCATTCAATCATCATTGTAGAGCATAACATGGAGATAATTAAATGCGCGGACCATATAATTGACCTTGGCCCTGAGGGAGGGGATGATGGAGGGTATGTGCTTGTCCAGGGAACTCCGGAAGAAACTGTGCAAAAAACAAATTCCCATACCGGCGCTTTTCTTGGGAAATATCTTGATCCAAAAAAGAGGCATTTGCCGGAAGAACAGGGGCTGAATACAGATGTTTTGTCAAGGAAGGGGAGTGAACTCTGCAAAAGCAATGTCCTTAGCTGCAACAATCATATTGAAATTGAAGGAGCACGCGAGCATAATCTGGACAATATATCCCTGAAGATACCAAGGCAAAAGATGGTTGTAATTACAGGGCTTTCAGGTTCAGGAAAGTCAACGCTTGCATTTGATATTATTTTTGCGGAAGGAGAAAGGAGGTTTCTGGAAACCCTCTCCCCTTTTGCACGACAGTATATTACCCGTCTGAATCGTCCGGAAGTTGATTCTGTCAGGGGGCTGCCGCCGAGTGTTGCAATTGAGCAACTCCTTTCACGTGGGGGGAGAAAGTCAACAGTTGCCACAACAACTGAAATTTATCACTATCTGAGGCTCCTGTTTGCAAAGACAGGCAAGCAGCACTGTACCTCATGCGGGCAGACCCTCACACTTCATTCCTCAAAAAATATTGCTGAAGATATTTTAAAAGCACATGCACATAATCCTGTAATGATCCTTTCTCCACTTGTCAGGGGCAGGAAGGGGTTCCATAAGGATATTATCCGTAAAGCAAAAAAAGACGGATATGAAAAAATTCGGATTGATGGAAAAATCATATATCTCAAAAATATTTTTGCGGTTAAACGATATCATGAACATCAAATTGAGTTAGTCACATCTGAGATGACACCCTGTAATGCCGGGCTGCCACACTTGCACTCAGAAGTTAAAAAGGCCCTTGCTCTGGGAGAGGGTGAAATGATTCTTGTCTGTTCAGACGGAACTGAAGAATTCTACAGTATGAAATCCCACTGTTCAAGATGTAAAATCAGTATGGAAGAGTTAGATCCACGCCTTTTTTCTTTTAACAGCAGGCATGGCGCCTGTCATACCTGTTCAGGATATGGGACATTCACCTCTATTTCACCGGACTTTCTTGTGTGTGACAGAAAAAAAACCATAGGGCAGGGGGCAATAGCTCCCCTGTCTGCAACTTTGATATCGAAGGGCGTAAAGAAGAAAATATTTATCCGGATGCAGAATGACTTGAAAATTTCAATGGAAGTCCCTGTTGAAAAAATTTCACAAAAAAAATACAAAGCTCTTTTTTACGGAAACAAATCCTTCCCAGGACTTGTCAGGCTTTTTGAGGACCCTGCAATGCAGAAAAAACCCGGCTGGAATGAGTATATGACCCAGTTTTACAGTGAGATGCCATGCCCTGACTGTAAAGGAACACGTCTTAATGCTGCGGCACGCTGCGTAACGATTAATGGCAAATCAATTGCGGACCTTACCAGTTTGACTCCCGGCCGACTGTTCAGTTTTTTATCGTCACTTTCATTGACAGAGAGACAAAAACAGATTGCCAGACCTGTTTTTCAGGAACTTCTGCCAAAACTTTCGCTTTTGGAAAAAGCCGGTCTTTCTTACCTTACACTTAACAGAAGTGCTGACAGCCTTTCCGGAGGAGAAGCCCAGCGCATACGGTTAGTCTCTCAGGTTGCGTCCAATTTAAAGGGCGTTGCCTATGTGCTTGATGAGCCAACCATTGGCCTTCATCCCCATGACAATGAAAATCTTTTAAAAATCATAAGAGAGCTTCAGCAAAAGGGCAACAGCGTCATAGTTGTTGAACATGATGAGGACACAATAAGGAGTGCGGATTATATAGTTGATCTTGGGCCAGGAGGTGGAACCTGTGGAGGAAAGATAGTTGCATCCGGGACACTCCAGGATTTAATACAGAACAGATCATCTGTTACCGGGTCTTATCTCTCAGGCAGAAACAGGAATAACACCCCTGTAATTTCCAGACCGGTTAACGGTTGTTCATTTGTAACCATTTTCGGTGCCCGCGAACACAACCTTAAGGAAATAACAGTCATGTTTCCGGTTGGGCGGCTTATCGTTGTTACCGGTGTGTCCGGTTCGGGCAAAACAACTCTGGTGAGGGAAACATTGTTTAGAGGTCTTAAAAAAATTATAACCCCTTATTATGGCAGAGTTGGGGCTCATGAAAAAATAATCGGAGCAGATCAGTTCAAGCGTGTTGTGGAGATAGACCAGTCACCTATTGTAAAAACCCCAAGGTCAATTCCTGCAACCTATGTGGGGTTTTACAATGAAATACGAACACTTTTTTCGCTTTTGCCGGACGCAAGAATAAGAGGATACTCCCCGGGCCGGTTTTCCTTTAATGTGAGGGGGGGGCGCTGTGAAAAATGTTCAGGCCAGGGAAAAACAAAAATCGTAATGAGCTTTCTTCCTGACATGTATGTTGACTGTGAGGTATGTCAGGGTAGAAGGTTTAATGAAGAAACTTTGCAGATACTTTTTAAGGGAAAGGATATTTCCCAGGTTCTTTCAATGACGGTTGAGGAAGGATGTGACTTTTTTAAGGGGCTTCCGGCAATATATAAGCCTCTGAGTATTTTGAATAAAATGGGTTTAGGATATGTTTCTCTTGGGCAGCCGAGCCCTACTCTTTCCGGGGGAGAAGCGCAGAGGATAAAAATAGCATCCGAACTGTGCAAAAGCGACCATGGAAAAACCCTCTATATTTTTGATGAGCCAACAACAGGACTCCATTTTGCTGACATTGAAAAGCTTATGGAAATCCTGCAGTCCCTTATTGATTTGGGGAACACAATTGTAATTATTGAGCACAATCTGGAGGTTATTAGACAGGCGGACTATATAATAGACCTTGGCCCTGGAGGAGGCGAGAAGGGAGGGGCAATAGTTGCTGTCGGTCCTCCGGAAGAGGTTGCAGCTTCTCAGGGCAAAAAATCACTTACAGCAAAACACCTGAGAAAATATCTGAAAAGACACTGTGGTTTATAAATGGAATTAAGATATAAAAAACATGTTAAGAAAAAGGAGTGCGTTAAGGCAGGGAAGTAATATCCGGGTTTATGGCTTGCATAAAATGTCGGGAAGGAGTATATTCTTCTTACTGGTTACGATATTACTTAGTGTCAAAGCCCAGATTACAGATGGATGTCAAATGACAAAAGGACAGGGATAGAAGAATTGAAGGATTAAAGCAAAAATTAGATGTAGGAGCGCATTCATGCGCGAAATGAATTGGGCACAGAGGCAGAAACGGTTACGGGTTTCCATTGCGAAAGAGAGAAAACATGAGGATGCCTGAGATCTCTGTGGCTTGTTATGACAATACGCAAAAATCAAAAAGGAGAAAAAATGAGCGAGCAGAATAATCTTATCGCAGTCATTGAAACGGAAAAAGGCACCATAAGATTAAAACTTTTCAGTGATAAAGTCCCTTTAACTGTTGCAAATTTTGTTAACCTTGTCTGCAGGGGATACTACAATGGGCTCAATTTTCACCGGGTTATTCCTGATTTTATGATCCAGGGCGGCTGTCCTGACGGGACGGGGATGGGAGGACCTGGGTATAAGTTTGAAGATGAATTTGATCCTGAAATCAAACATGACAAACCCGGAATTCTTTCCATGGCCAATGCTGGACCAGGAACCAACGGGAGTCAGTTTTTTATCACCCACGTCCCTGCAACATGGTTAGACGGCAAACACAGCATTTTTGGTGAAGTTCTGAGTGATGATGACCAGGAAGTGGTAAACAGTATTGGGCAGGGGGATAAAATTACCGCGGTGAGCATAGAGGGAGATTTCTCAGGCTTAATTAAAAGCAAAGACACACAGATAGCAGAATGGAATTCTGCTATTGATCGAAAATTTCCCA
Organism: Deltaproteobacteria bacterium; assembly: GCA_024276465.1. Lineage (GTDB taxonomy): Bacteria > Desulfobacterota > WTBG01 > CAIYCZ01 > CAIRTM01 > JAJRXD01. The sequence continues at coordinate 48,322 of JAJRXD010000119.1, read as the reverse complement.
ACCTTTCCTGAAATTGAATTATAGGCGATATGAGATAATGAGAACGTATTTAAATCTAATTGTTTTATTTATCCTTTTTCTGTCAGGGCCATACCGTTCACTTGCAAAAGAGACCCCCAGGTTTGAGGCTAAAAAGGCAAAAGCTGTCAGTATATTAGCAGAGCCTCAAAAATCAACAGCCACAAAACCCGAGAAAAAGATTAAAGGCAAAACGTTTAAAAATACAATAGGGCAGGAGTTTGTGAGGATAGAGCCAGGCAGCTTCATGATGGGCAGCCCCTACTCGGACAGCTACATGGATGATGATGAGATCCAGCGCAGTGTAACACTCAGTCATGGATATTATATACAGACTAAGGAGGTGACACAGGGGCAGTGGAAGGCAGTGATGGGATCAAGCCCATGGGCCGGGAAGGATTATGTCCGTGAAGGAGATAATTATCCTGCAACATATATTTCATGGAATGATACACAGGAATTCATAAAGAAGCTTAACAAAAAGGAGGGGACAGCCAAATATCGGCTTCCAACACAGGCTCAGTGGGAGTATGCCTGCAGGGCAGGGAGCAAAACAGCTTATAGCTTTGGAGAAAGCGCCAGCCTTCTTGGAGAATATGGCTGGCATATTGAAAACACATGGAATATAGGGGAAAAGTATGCCCATAAAGTGGGGCAGAAACAGCCAAACATCTGGGGGTTATATGATATGCACGGAAATGTATGGGAGTGGTGCTCTAACTGGCATGGAGATAACTCCCCTGGCAGTGCAACAGATCCTGAGGGCCCCCCTCATGGTTTAGTCAGGGTTTATTGTGGTGGCAGCTGGAACAATAATGCCAGGTTCTGCCGGTCATCCGATCTTGTAAGGAGCAAGCCAGGCTTCCGTTATTTCAGCCTCGGCTTTCGCCTTGTCAGGATAAAGTAAATTTTAATACAGTTTAGAAATGCCCGTCCTGTGGTGATTGCTTTGTTGTTCGTTTCTCTTTCCTCGAAATGACAGCTTTTTGTAGTTTCCGTTCAAATGCTAAATAAGGCTTATTATCATTATTAAAGTTTACAGCTGAATGCTGATAGCCCTCTATATAGTGACGTACCAAAGCCGGGTTCTCTGTGTCCGGACCTCTAAACCTGTCCCCAGGCTTCCATACACAAGCTGAAGTCAAGGCTTGTTCTTCTTTACAAACCAGACGAAATAAACAATACTAACTAACCAAAATAACGACAACAGAAGTAATAAAATGACCTCTGATGATTCTCAAACAAAAACCATTGTACGTTCTGCAGGAACTGTAAGCATTGCAGTTTTTGCAAGCCGGATACTCGGCCTTATCCGGGAACAGGTTTTTGCCGCCTTTTTTGGAGCAGGCTTTGCCTATGATGCATTTGTTGTTGCCTACCGAATTCCCAATCTTCTTCGTGACCTGTTTGCAGAAGGAGCGCTAAGCTCGGCGTTTGTTGCAGTATTTACAGACTATAAAACCAGAAAGGGGCCTGATGCCACATGGAAACTTGCAAATAATGTTATAACTGCAACCATCCTGATTGTCGGGAGTATTACAATCATAGGAGCATTTTTTTCAGAGGACATTGTTTCAATCATTGCCCCTGATTTCCATCTTGTTCCCGGCAAACAGGATCTAACCACTTTTATGACATCCATAATGTTTCCCTTTCTGCTTCTTGTATCTTTGTCTGCAGTGGCAATGGGAATGCTGAACACTATGGGTAAATTTTTTGTTCCCTCCATTGCCTCGAGTTTTTTCAACCTTGGTTCTATAGTGTCAGGTGTACTGCTTTCATTTGTTGCACCTGAGTTTGGCATGCATCCCATAGTGGGCATGGCCTTTGGTGTTGTGATCGGTGGCTTTCTCCAGCTTGTGATACAGATCCCTTCTTTGAAAAATAAGGGATTTAAGTTTAAGCCTTATGTTAATTTTTCTGACAATGGGCTGCGCAGAATTTTCAAGCTTATGGTGCCGGCTGTTATAGGTCTTTCTGCTACGCAGGTAAATGTTTTTATAAACACTTTTTTTGCATCAAGCTGTGCCCAGGGCAGTGTGTCATGGCTTAATTATGCATTCCGTATCATGATGTTTCCGATAGGCCTTGTTGGAGTTTCCCTTTCAATAGCAACCATGCCTGTTGTTTCCCGCCATGCAGCAAAAGGCGATATACACCTGCTTAAGAAGGCTTATGTTTCCTCCACTGTACTTTCTTTTTTAGTCTCTATCCCTGCCACCTTCGGGCTTATTTTCCTTTCACGCCCTATCATTCGTGTAATTTTTGAGCATGGAAATTTTAATGCAGTTGACACCTTAAATACTGCCAGTGCCCTGACGCTTTATTCCATAGGACTCTTTGCCTATGCATCATTGAAAATCATAGTGCCTGTCTTCTACTCGCTGAATAAAACCAAATACCCTGTGATGGGGTCCTTTATTACCATTTTTCTGAATGTCTGTATCGTCATGCTGACGATTAAGACTTATCAGCACAGGGCCATAGCTCTTTCCACATCCCTGTGTATTATTGTCAACTTTCTTTTTCTCAGTTTTATGCTTTACAGGCAGGTTGACGGGTACGAGGCAGGATATCTTCTGCAGTGCCTCGTGAAAATAGTTCCGGTTTCTTTTGTCATGGGTGCAGGTGTATACTGGGTAAACGGATGGTGTTTGCACATCTGCGGTGACATGGCTTTTGCCAACCTTATTGCCCTTTTTGCAGCTATTGGAGCTGGAATAGTTTTTTATGGAATGGTTATGAGTGTTTTGGGTATCAAAGAGGTAACGCAGATAAAAGATAAAATAATGTCAAAGGTCTACCGGAAATAAATTTTAGTTCAAATCTGATCTTTTTCTGCTGTTTTTGTAAAAATTCCATTGAAAAAGAAGAAGACCGACGAACATAATTGAGAGCATGAGGCAGAAAATACCCTTAAACAGTGTTTCGCTTTTTACTGCAATGTAGAATGACCATATGATAATAAAAGTTTTTATGACCATGCTGATCTGTATGCCTTTTAAATAAAGCTGATCCCCTTTTTTCATTTCATAACTCAATTATGATGAACTCGTCAATTATTGTTTAACCCCAATCCTTCAATATCATCTGCCATTCTGCTGACTGAAGGAAGTATGCCGTGCTTTTTTTTAAGTTTTTTCAGAAAAGCAATATCTTGTTGTTTCCTTTCTTTCAGTACCCTGTATGCAGCGTGCCGTACCTGGAAGTCATCATCAGCCAGCAGCCTGTAAAGAAGCTTTAGGGATTTTTGATCTTCTGAAGCACGAAGCGAAAGGCATAAATATTTTTTTATCTCGCTGTTTCCGGTCTTGAAAAGTTTTTCAGACATTTCAATATGTGGGGGGGTGTTAAGTTTGTAGAGACCTCTAAGGGCCATGGCCTGGACAGAGCTGTTTTTGTTGTTCAAAAATTCCTTAAAGATATCTTTTGAACCAATGTTTTTTATGTCACCAAGAACATACAGCAGAAATTTTTTTTCCATTACCCCTGTTTCTTCCTGCTGTAAATAACCATGAATGTCGGAAAGGTACTCAATGCCGATTTTTTTCAATGTCTCCTCAACAGTTCTCTGAACTAAAACATCTTTTATTGTCAGGTATTTGAGAAGTGGCGGGATGATTTCAGGACCCTTTTCCGAAAGTGATTCCGCGGCCCTTTCCCATGATGCTTCTGAGAAAAGCGGAGCCTCGAGTTCAGGCAGCAGCCAGTTTTTGCATGAATTATTCCCGGTTTTTATATTTTCCCGGAATGAGAAATTTGAACCGTTAAACAGAAATTTTTCTGCAGGGTCATGCCATACGGAAGCCAGTTCTCCATCGTGGTCAATGCCTCCTCCGATTTCTCCCCGCGTCCAGATCACTATCTCTCCTGTATTGCCTGAAAAAGTATCTTCTCCGTCTCTGTCAACGAGAATTCCAATGCTTTCCGCATCCCTTCGCTTGTCATATACCCCGCTTCCCTGAATTGTATTGTTGCTGCCGGTTCTGTAAATGTCATCACCCTTGTCATCTATCAGAATTCCTATTCCAGAACTGTTTCCGGCTCCCTGGCTGAGCCATTCTGCATCATACCTGTCATTGCCCTGTTTGTCATGCAGAATGCCGACAGAGAGGTCATGACCGCAACCCTGCGACACCCCCCATGAACTGTAAATATCATCTCCAGACCGGTCAGACAGAATCCCTGCAGAACTGTGAATGCCTGCTCCCTGAGAGTATCTTCTTGCAAGGTAGGTGTCATCACCCTCTGTGTCTATGAGCACGCCCAGAGCATGCCAGTAACTTGATCCCTGGCAAAAGTAACTACCCATGTAGGTGTCACTGCCTTTACCATTATAAAGTATGCCCAGCCCTCCTGATGCAAACATCCTGCAACCCAGGCCAAAGCCCTGTGAATAGGTCTGAAAAGCACCTGTTTCTTCCCTTGAATCAGGCACAACGTTTCCTGCCTTGATTATATCATCCCCGAGAATGTCTGCCAGGATCCCTGTACCCCCCACGTAGCCCATGCCCTGGCCATACAGATCGCACTGATAAAAATCATTGCCCCCTGTATCATACAGCACTCCTATTCCAAGTGTTGCAGCCCCCTCAGAAAAAACCTGTGCAATATACCGGTCATTACCACTGAAGTCCGCAAGCAGGCCTGAACCTAAAAATCCGCAGCCAAAAGAAAAATTTTCACCCTGGTAAAGATCATCACCTTCAATATCCACAAGAAATCCCATTCCCATAATGCCGGAAGCAAGGGGTACATTGCTGGTTGCTTTATAGGTGTCATTGCCGTTAAGGTCAACAATAACACTGAATGTTGAGTGGGTTTTAAAAGCATAGGTGTCATCTCCCCCAGGCTCAATCAGAATCAGGGGCATTACACCATCATAAATATCATCTGCCCTGCTGCCAACAATAATATTTCCAAGAGGAGTTGATAACAGGATTCCATTGTCAGGATACATGCTTTCCTTTATCAGGCCGGGAATGGCAGTGTCCAGCGATGATGCAATACGGTAACATGCCCCCACAATTTTTTTCAGATCTATTTTTGCGGCAAGAAGGAATGCCATGTTTGTTGCATCCTGGTTTTCCTTACGGGTGAGACTTTCCTGGTTTCTCCCGTAGAACAGTAGCTGTTCTAATTTGTCTTTAATAAAGACTGTTTCATCATAGTCAAGCTCAGAAAAAGCCTCATTAAACAAAGCTATCGCACGGCCCATCGCATCATACAGGTTTTGAACTATTGCCGCATAGTCAGGGTATAAAATCTCATCGATTCCCTCAGGCATCTCCCTGTCATGCACTGGTGCCCCAAGCATGTCAGCACAAAAGGTTACAATGGAATGCAGTCCCTGAAATTTCTGGAATCTGTTTTCAACATTATCTGAAAACGAAATCATACGGACTGGCGAGTTTAAAAATTGCTGGACGCTGTTTAAAAGAAAAGGGTCCCCTGTATATGTGTCAAGGCTTATTGCAAGATCATCTCTTTCAAGAAATATTTTGTCCAGAACAAGGTCAATAGCAGTTGGCTGTTCAGGCTTTTCAGGAAAACCAACCCTGAAGCCTGCACAGCCGGAGAAAAAAACTGACAAACTTATAAGTAACAAAATGACAAAAAAGTATTTTTTCATTCCTGAGGATGCCTGTTTATGTCAAAACTGATAAACCCGTCAAAAGAATTTTGACTTGACCAATGTTACACTACTATTGTATAAAAAATTTTCATTCCTGATTTATCTTTTCGTGTATGATAAGTGCCTGCAAAGAAGGGATGTCTGAAACATGATTGTCTGGTCATTGCATTTGGCACTTTAGCATGATGCGGATGCAGAAGTTGATATCCAGGCAGATTCTGCATGTTTCTTTCTTACAATAAATCGAACAGGAATCTAAAAGCAAGCATATATTTAAATTTGTTGTTATTCAGCAGGGGGATAAAGATATGAAAAAACAATTTAAGAAGAAAAGACTCTTTGTATCTTTTGTGCTGTGCTTTTTGTTTTTCAGTGCACAGTTTGCATCTGCCTCGGATTTTTTTGAATTTTTAGGCAAACTGGATGCGGGAATGAGTGAATTTAACCCCATAGGGCATTACCTTATTGATCCGATAAATGAGTCAGTCCCAAGGCTTCATCTGAAAGGCGCCGTGCGGCTGGATAGCACCTTTAATGTTCATGGAGATGATAACTCAGTAGGTGTCGGAAAAATAAAAAAAGACTGGCGTGCTCAGAAAATAGAATGGCTGTTTGAGCTTGAAGCCCATTACAGACTTTCTGATAACTGGAAACTTGTGGGCATTACAAATTTCCTGTACGATTCAGCCTATGACTGGCAGCACAGCCGTGGTCTCTATGCAGATGATGTTGACACAACTTCTCACTACTACCACCGTGGTGAGCAGATACTGCGGGAGTTTTATTTGCAGGGATTCTGGGGTAATTTTGATTTTTATCTTGGCAAACAGCAGGTGGTCTGGGGAAAAATGGAAGGACGGGTCCTTGACATTGTGAACCCTTTTGACTCCAGAGAATACCCGCCGTCCGAATGGCAGGCTGATTATGAATACAGACGCATTCCTCTCTGGATGGCAAATATTACATATAACTGGTCAGACTATTCTCTCCAGTTACTCTGGATACCGGATTTTGAAGAGAATTACGGACCCACACCAGGGGCTGCATATTTCCCGCCATTTATTAATATTCCTTCTGTGGCAAGTTTTACAAATTCTGATAAACCTTCCACATCCTTTAAAGACCATGAATGGGCACTGCGTTTCAATATGGAAAAAGGCAACTGGGAATTCAGCCTGGTTTATTTTTATACCTGGAGCGACAGCCCTACCAACTTCAGGCGGCGATTCAAGCTGGTTTCACCCAGGAGTGGTTTTGTAAAACTGGAACTGGAGCCAAAGCATACCCGGCTGCACCAGTTCGGCGCAATGGCTGAAACAAGTTTTTACTGGCTTGATAATCACTGGGCAGTAAGCAATGAGGTTGTCTATACCACGAACAGGTATTACAGTGTTGATGATGAATCTCTGCTGCCATGGAAGCTTGAAGATGGTGTTAAGAAAAGAGACGAAATATTTTTCGGAAGCAGATGGATGACAAGCTTTTTCGGAGGTGAGCTCAATGCAATATTTCAGCCTCTTGCAAAATATATTATAGGGTTCAACCGTCACTTTTCATCACCCGGGACAAACCAGAAGCTGCTGTACGGTGCTCTGGGCGTTCTTTCCAAGTCGTATGAATTTACCGGTGACCGGCTTAACACAACCTACTACGTGCTTGGATTTTTCAATGCGCATCCTTCGGAAAATGAGGGGGTGAGACAGCTTTTTGAAGTAAGGTGGAAGGTGTCGGATTATATAAGAACCATTCTTTACTATGAGTGGTTTAATGGTGATTACATGGGTGTGTACGGTGGTTATGATAAATACGATAATGTGGGGCTGTACATCAGGTACGAGTTTTGATGATTTTTTACGAGTCATCAATTTTAAGAGAGAATTAGATGTGTCTGTCAAGGCGTTTTTAAATTATCTTTTTATTGTATTTGTCTTTCTGTGTTTTATTGCTTGCCGCATGGAACAACCCCAGTCAGTACCAGGCAGTGAAGAACCTAACGCGGGTTGGCAGCGATTTAATATTCCTGATTTTTGCAGCATTTATACAATTGCCTTTCCTGAATCCGGGAATGGCCTGGCAGCAGGGGAAGGCGGAAACATGTTCTCCTTTGACGGTTCAGGGTGGTCTAAAGAGAAAATTCCAACCTCACAACAGATATTCTCCCTTTGTTTTGCAGGCGGGGAAAAGGCATTTGCTGCTGGTTCGGCAGGTACTGTATTTTCATTTGAAAAAGCCGGATGGACTCAGCATGACCTTGGGATTGACTGGGACATTATGGATCTGTTTTTTCTCAATGAAAACGAAGGATGGGCAGTGGGAGAAAACAGCATTATTTTTCATTACAGAGACAATGTGTGGAAAAAACAGGCTGCACCGGTTGTTGGTTATCTTACCCGTGTTTTTTTCACCAGTCCGGTAAACGGATGGGCAGTGGGAAATAACGGTCTGATACTTCATTATAACGGTCTTGAATGGATTAAAACTGTTTCCCCTGTTCAGGAAAATCTTTATGGAGTTTACTTTTGTTCTGAAAATGAAGGGTGGGCTGCAGGAGCTGCAGGAACAATTCTGCACTTTTTTAATGGACGATGGCAGATATTTTCAAGCCCGGTTGAAAATCATCTTCTGGATATTCATTTTGACTCTAAAGGCCAAGGATGGATTGTAGGGGCATCAGGTGTTGTTCTCTCATACAGGAACGGGCAGTGGTGTAAAATCTCATCTCCGGCACGAAAATCACTCTACGCTGCTGCAACAGACAGAAAGGGTAATTTATGGATCTCAGGCAAAGGGGGAAAGATCTTCAGAAACAGTGCTGGAGAATAAGAGCATGATATATTAATTTAATGCCTGACCGAAAACTGCAAAAAAAGGACTTTTCGTTTAGCCACTTAATTACAGAAAACAAGACCTATATGGAGGAAAACATATGTTTTTCAGAACAAGAAAACAAATAATTTTTTCGTTCGCTTTGCTTGCCTGTCTGTTTTTTGTTTCAGGGACATCCGGAGCAAAGCAGGAGAAAACCTGGAAATCCGTTAATGATATGACCCGCCAGGAGCTGGAGGCATGGAAAATTGATATTCGCTGGTCCAGTGAAGTTCCGCGCCACAAGGATTTTAAGTACCTGCCCGAAGAAATATACCCTTTTGAACCCCCATTCACCGGAGAAGAGATATCATTCCTGGGGGAAGACATTGTCTTTCCCGGAAGGAGCTGCAAAGATGAGGCCGCACATCTTGCTACTGTTAACAAGCGGGGACATATGCTTCAGGTCACGTGGATGTTCAAGACTAAGTTTTTCTATGAAGGCTTTGCTGAAAAGCTCTACAAGCTCAAGCCCGGTGATGTTGAGACAAAGCATTTGATTGTTTATGATTTTCCGCCTGAGGAAAGGGGAAGGGGCCTGCTTTTGTGGGATATAAAAGATACTCCGGATGATTTCAGGGAGCAGGAGCGGTGGATATACTATAATTCCCTGCGCAGAGTAAGGCGAATCCAGGGAGGATCAGGGCAGGACAATCTGCTTGAAACCGACTTCAGCTATGATGATGACTTTATGAGGGACACATGGGAGCACAGCCACAAAGTAATAGGTGTTGACACAATCCATGAGATTAACGGCAGGAAAAAGTTTATGGGAGAAAATGGTCCTTATACCCCTGATGGGGGTGTTGAGTGCTATGTGGTTCTCTCGAAACCTGGTACGCCGTGGGCTGACAGGAAAGACTACTATCTTTCCCAATGGGTAACATGGTATGACCGTCACACCTTTGCTATAATCAGAATAGAGCAGTGGGACAAAAAGGGAAACCTTTTTAAGATTCATGGAAAGTGCTATGATAACTGGGATAAAATGGCCAGACAGCCCCGGGACAACAGGGACCAGCTTGTCATGACAGAATGGTATGCCTGGGACCTGGATCTTGACCATGAAAGCTGGGCGCGTATAATTCCGCCAACAAGGTTCGAAGTTGATTGTCCTGATGATGTTTTTACTGTCAGATATATGAAAAACCAGCGATCATGGAGAAATGACCTGAACAATGTTTCCCGGCTGAAACATTCTGAAGAGTTTCCGTCCAAACCACCCCTTTGGCCGGAGAAGTTTCCCAAATACCGCAATGTTGTAATTCCCGATGATTTGAAAGCAAAGATTGCAAAAGAGAAAAGAAGCAGGTGGCTATGGAGATAAACAGAAACAACATTTTAACTTCTGCTGTTTCGAATGAACCCCGATAAATTGTGACTGGCCTGGATTGAGAAATCTTTCTGTATGGGAATGAGATTTCTCGTTGCTTTGTGCCTCGAAATGACATGAGGGGGGAGATAGAAATGATATTTCAAGTTATTTGATCTGTGACAGGATACTACATTCTAATGTCTGATTATTTTGCACATTTTGTAATTAAATATCGACTCCCGTTTCTCATTCTGATTATACTGGTATCATTGCCGTTCCTGTGGCTGACCCGCTCGATCAGACTGAGCCATAAAGCAGGCCACATCCTTCCGTGGGGGCATCCTAATGTTAACCTCCACATTCAAATGAGTAAAGTTTTTGGCGGAAGCAACCTTGTGGCTGTTACCCTGAGGACAAACAAGGAGGATATTTTCAATCCTGTTACTCTTGGTAAAGTCTACCGTATTCAGAAAGCTGTGGAACTCATGGATGGTGTGGTGAAATATAACATCTATTCAATTGCTTCCCGCAAAATGAAATTCCTGAAAACTTCCACTGACCCTGACGGCATCATGATGCTTGGCGTTGAAACTTTTGACGACATGGTCCGTGAGATTATAGCGGGTAACAAGGAGATGCTTGAGACCTACCGTAAAAATATCCTGAACGATGATGATATATATGGCACACTTGTTTCACGTGACCTCAAAGGCACTGTTTTGATTGTCAGTTTTAAATACGAGGAACACTATCAGTACATATTCAGTCACCTGAAGGAAGTAGTGGAAAAGGAAAAGGATGCAACAACTGAGTTTTATCTGACAGGCAGGCCCATTATGTTAGGATATATACAGCAGTATATGTCCGGAATTATATACATCTTCATTCTGGCTCTTCTGGTCATGGTGGCTCTGCTCTATAGTGATTTCAGAAGAAAACGTGCGGTGATCCTGCCCCTTGCCGCAGGGCTTCTATCTGTTATCTGGGGATTGGGCATACTTAATATTCTGGGATTTGAGATGGATGTTTTGAGTATTACGGTACCATTTCTTGTTCTGGCCCTCTCCCAGGGACATTCTGTCCAGATCATGCAACGCTACTATGAAGAGGGGTATAAATGCCGCGATCCTAAAAAGGCAAGTATGCGCGTCCTGTCAACCCTGCTGCTTCCTGCAAGTACATCCATCCTTACAGACAGCATTGGTTTTGTCTCCCTTGCTCTGCTGCCATTTCCCATTATTCAGACAATGGCGGTTGTGGCCGGTGCTGGTATCCTTTCAATCTGGATAACAAATTTTATCTTCATCCCTGTTGCCCTTTCATACCTTCCACTTCCATCGGCTCAGGAACTTGAACGTGGTGGCAAGTCAGGTTCCCTTATGAAATTTCTCGAACTTTCAGCCAGAGCTGTATCAGGAGGCCGACGAAGAACATCTGTGCTGGCTGTTGCCTCAATCCTGTTAGTAATAGGAATTATGGCTTCAACCAGGCTTCAGGTAGGTGAACAGCAGCCCGGCTCCCCTAATTTCTGGCAGGACTCTGAATACAATAAAGGTGACCGAATCTTAAATGAGCATTTTTCCGGTACAAATCTTCTCTGGATTTATTTAGCAGGAGAGGAGAGGAAGGATCTGTTGAAGCCCGAAGTCATCTCTTACTTTAACAGACTGCAGAGACACCTGGAGGAACGTCCTGAAATTAACTATACCATGTCCTATGTTGACTGTCTGAAAAAAGTAAACTGTGCACTGCACAACAATGATCCACGCTGGGAAATTCTGCCTGTCAGTAAGATTGCAGCATGGGAGTGCCTCGAACTTATTATGGGTGATCCTGAGGAACGCAGGGACTATTTTGAGCTTGATCTGCGTCAGGCTAATATCAGGGCATTTGTAAGCGATCACACTGGAGATACCATACGAAACATCATGGCGGATGTCAGGGCCTACACGAAAGAAAATCCACCACCAGGCATGGAAATCAAAATGGCAGCAGGTCTCATAGGCATATATGAGGCAGTCCTTGACGTGATCAGCCGGTCACAGATTTCCAATTTATTGTTCATGTTAACAGCTGTTTTCCTGTGCAGTGCTATTGCCTTCCGGTCTTTTACTGCAGGTTTGTTAGTTATAATACCACTGGTGTTCGGAAATATTATTACCTTTGCAGTCATGGCTCTGACTGGAGTTGGGTTGTTTATCTATACTCTTCCTGTTTCAGCACTTGGGATTGGCGTAGGGGTTGACTATTCTCTTTATATACTTACGCGGCTAAGAAAGGAAGTATCATTAAAAAACACCGAAGATGCTTTTGTTGAAACATTTAAAACTTCAGGAAGGGCAGTTCTTTTTACTGCACTGACCGTAACCGCAGGAGTAACAACTCTCTGCTTTTCCGAGATGCGCTTTCAGGCAATTCTGGGTATTATGCTTGGAGTTATTATGATGGCAAACATGTTAAGCAGTCTGTTTGTCCTTTCTTCCCTTCTGTCTCTGTTTAAACCGAAATTTCTTTTCAGAACAGAAACAAAAATATGAATAAAAAATGTTCTTGAAATATTGCTGTTCGTTGTTTCAAGAGACAAAAAAGAGGGAACATGAACCACAGAACACTCAGAGAAAAACTCTGCGAATTTTGTAGTTGTTTTTTGACAGTATGTTCGCGGTTTCAGGGGACAAAAAAGTGGTGTTTTTTAACGTCAAATATTATAATGTAAGTACTATGAGGCTACTGCAGCTGGTATCTGCTGCAATAGCAGGGGTGAATGTAAAACCTGGGAAAAGCAATTAGGCTGGGAGGTTAATGTATGACATTATCACAGAGATTAAAAAAATTATTGTTTTCAGGTATAAGTCATGGCTCCGGGAAAGACAATCGGTTGGCAAGCTGTTTTATTGTTTTTATTTGCACGGCACTGTGTTTTGTTTCTTCCGGATGTACGGGCGATCAAAAGACAAATGACACCAATTTTTTCAGTCTGAATTTGAACAAGCCGGAAGTCAATGGAAGAGAAGTTATCCTCAACGGGGGGGTGGCAGCTCCGGTTGAAAGGATTGAGTGGGATTGGGGTGATGGGCAGATTGTAAAACATCATTTTTTTCCTGCAAGTCATACCTACAAAAATCCTGGTCGATATGAAATCAAGGTTCGGGTTTTTGACAGGAGAAACAGGACATCTGAAAAATCAGTTGCTGTTGAGATCAAGTAACATAGATAATAAACCACACTTCCACATAAAGATGAATCATTAATGGTATGAGAATGCTTCTGGTTTTCAGTGCAATAAGGCTGAGAAAAGGCGACCCTATCAGCATTCCGAATGCTTCCAGATCCGGCTTGAGAAAATGGTAGAGAGTTTCAAAACATGTAACAATCAGTATGGCAAGCACAGATGCTGTCTGTTTGGAAACCTGGTTTGACGAGCCTTCAGTTCCCCCCTGAGTCAGAAGCTCCTTAAGGCCAAACAGAAGATATCCCCGGTGCATGAATTCCCATCCAAAAAGCGTGGAAAAGGTGAATGTTGCAAACCTGAGGTAGGTTGCATCTGACAGGCGGGCGTAATGGTTATAATAGCCCTGATAGGATATATTCAGTTTTATTATATAAAGGCACACCGGAACAAGGATCAGTATACTGGTGAGCCATAACAGGCTGGTCCTGGAAATTTTTGGCAGAGCAATTCCCATATTTTTCCAGGAAATTTTCAAAAAAAACTTAACAGTCAGTATTGGAACGCAAAATCTGAGAACAAAAATAAGTGCGTGAAAGCTGTTTCCATAAACAAAGTATTTTGAATAATAACGGCATAAAAACTGGATAGCGAGAGAAGAGAAAATCAGTATACAGAGTTTTTTTTCTTGCTGTCCCATTATTATATGATGAAATTGTCAAATTTTTATACAGAACAGACTGGCATTACAATGTCTGAAGAGCATTGTTGACCATAATGCCGAACTTTTTGAATATTTTGCCGGCATTTAGTTGTTATGTTTAACATGGTTCAAACATTTTAGGATATTTTCAAAAAAGGGCAAGTACAAAATCAGGGCTGATGTTCATTTACAGGACAGACTGACAAATTCTGTTGAATTCAGATTTCAGTATTGATAAGTCAAAAATATCAATTTGTCCGTCTCTGTTTATATCTGCCTGGCATGAACCTGAAGCGCAGTTACTTTTAGGAAGCTCATTTTTTATTATGGCCAGGTCAAAAATGTTAACTCTCATGTCGTCGTTAAGGTCGGAATAACATTCACAAGCATCCCCTGTGCCGTTGCCATCACTGTCCTCCTGCCCCATCTGGCAGTCTTCATAATATTTGCAGCCATTCTCGTTTATGCAGGCAACACCGGAAGTTATAACCAGGCCGTTGACAACCTGTGTGCAAGAGCCAAAATCAGGACCATTTGGTGTTTCCGGGCAGTTGTCTTCATTATCCGGCACACCATCATTTACAGTATAGGTTACTTCAACTGAATAGGAACTTTCATTTCCAAGCCAGTCATAAGCAGTTACAGCTATATAATATGTTGTTTCACGATTCAGAAAACCAAGGTTATATTCTGTAACATTACCGACATTAACAACATTATCATAATTTTCTGATGAAGTTCCGTAATAAACTTTGTACCCAGCGTAATTTAACCCTGTATTGCTATCCCATATTAATTTTGCTCCATAACAGAGGGGACTAAGTGTAAAAAAAGAAAAAAGGAAAAGTGTAACAGCCACAATACAGCACCTAAACATGACAAATATCATCAAAAAACCCTCTTAGACTTATTGAGAAACATGTTAAACTAAAGGTAAAGACAAAAAACATAATATAACGTAATAAAACAAATAAAAGCATATTATTAGAATAAAATTAACATGTCAAGAAATAATTGGACAATGTTATTTGCAAATTAAAAGTGCACACCTGAAGCCATTCTCTGAACCTCTTATTGTTCGGAGATTTAATTCAAAGGAGGTTTTAAACACCGAAGGAGCCAATAATTTTACCATAACTTCCATATCTGCCGGGATAATGTGCGGGCAAAAAATTTGATATGATTTGGGGGGGAACCCATGTAATGCATGCATTGGAGAATAAATCCTTGACTTTTAATTGTTTGAGAGCTATCAATTTACCTTTAATATTGCTAAAGTCGTTAATTTCTAATTATAAAAGGGTTACATTTTGTGCATGAACTCTACTATTGGATTGCACTTCGGCTGACATGTGGTATTGGAAATGTTAACTATAAAAACCTGATCAATCATTTTGGTACTCCTGAAAAGATATTTCATGCAGATGCTGCTGAACTCAGGAAAGTAGAGGGAATATCCGCAAGGGCAAGAGAGTCTGTCCTCAAATTTAAGCACAGCCATGTGATAGACATGGAACTGGATCTTATCACAGCAGAAAAAATAGAAATAGTTACTCTTAATTCCCCGAACTACCCTGAAAACCTTAAAAATATTTATGACCCACCCCCTTTTCTTTATGTCAAAGGGAAATTAAACAAGCAGGACTGCAACGCAATAGCTGTTGTAGGTTCAAGGCGTGCTTCTGAATATGGAATAAAGGTAACTGAAGAGATCAGCAGGGCCCTGGCTTTGCGTGATATTACCATCATAAGCGGCATGGCAAGGGGCATAGATTCTCAGGCTCATGAAGCTGCGCTTGCCTGTGGAGGGAGAACCATAGCAGTGCTGGGTTGTGGTGTTGATGTTGTTTATCCGCCCGAAAACAGAAAACTTTATGGTGCTATTGTGTCAAACGGTGCAGTTATTTCAGAATATCCAATGGGTACTGAGCCCAACAGTTACAACTTTCCGGCAAGAAACAGAATCATTAGCGGCCTTTCTATTGGTGTTCTGGTTGCCGAGGCAAGCCTGAAAAGCGGGTCTCTTATAACGGCCAGACTTGCCCTTGATCAGGGCAGGGATGTTTTTGCAGTTCCGGGGAATATATTTTCCCTCAAAAGCAAAGGATCAAACAGCCTGCTGAAAAGTGGAGCACAGCTTGTTGAAGGTGCAGATGATATTATTGAGTCTATGCACTTTAAAGTAAACGCATACAAAAAGGCTGAGGAGGAGGAAAATGAAAAAGCAGGCAATCTGAGCATGGAAGCACAGACGATTTATAAACTGCTCCAGAAAGAGTCTGCGCAAATAGATGAAATCATATTAAAATCCCGGCTTTCAAGCAGTCAGGTCTCATCTGTACTGCTTGAGCTTGAACTGAACGGATTTATTAAACAACTGCCTGGTAAAAGGTTCTGTACGTATTAAATTACAAGAGGTAATTAATTTTATGGAAAAGTCACTGGTTATTGTAGAGTCTCCTGCAAAGGCAAAAACAATATCAAAGTTTCTTGGTAAAGACTTCAAGGTGTTAGCCTGTCTGGGACATGTAAGGGCGCTGCCAAGCAAACAGGGTTCTGTAGATGTGTCAGATGACATTTTGCCCAAGTACGAAATTATCCCCTCAAGCAAAAAATATCTCAGGGAGATTAAAAAATCACTTAAGGGCTGCAGGACCGTCTATCTAGCAACTGACCTTGACAGGGAAGGAGAGGCAATTGCCTGGCACCTTGTGACTGCCCTGGATCTCAGGCCTGAAAGTCCATCATCAAACAGACCTGGATTTGACATTAAAAGAATAACTTTCCATGAAATAACGAAAGAAGCAATCAACGATGCATTGCAAAATCCGGGCAATATTTCAACTAATCTTGTTGACGCACAGCAGGCCAGGGTTGTTCTTGATTATCTTGTGGGGTTTAACCTGAGTCCTTTTCTTTGGAAGAAAATCCGCTATGGTCTTTCTGCAGGACGGGTTCAGTCAGTGGCTCTTCGTCTGATCTGTGAGCGTGAACTGGAAATAAGGGCTTTTAAACAGGAAGAGTTCTGGAGTATTAAGGCAAGGCTTTCCCCGACTGAAAACAACGACCCCTTTGATGCTCAGCTCATACAGATTGCAGGAGAGAAGCTTGAAAAAATGGCCATCAGGGATGAGGACCATGCCCTGGCAATCATGGACAAGCTTAAAGGAGCTGCCTATACTGTTCGAAAAGTTCAAAAACGGGAATTAAAAAGGACACCCCCTCCACCCTTTATAACAAGCACATTGCAGCAGGAGGCATCCCGCAAGCTTGGGTTTTCCGCAAAAAAGACAATGAGCATTGCTCAGAAACTTTATGAAGGTATTGACGCCGGCAAGGGCACAATGGGTCTTATTACCTACATGAGAACAGACAGTGTTAACCTTGCAAACAGCGCTCTTGAAAATATTCGTGATCTTATTGTTAAACAGTATGGGGCAGAATATGCGCTGAACAAACCAAGAAACTTTGTAGCTAAATCAAAAAATGTTCAGGAGGCCCATGAAGCAATCCGCCCTACAGATGCTTATCTGGTTCCTGATGAAATAAAGAATGCTTTAACGCAGGACCAGTTCAAGCTCTACAACCTTATCTGGAGAAGGGCAGTTGCAAGCCAGATGGCACGCGCAATACTCGACTCTGTTTCTATTGACATACAGGCAAAGGATGAATTTATATTCAGGGCAACCGGATCCACCATAAGGTTTCCTGGATTTATGAAATTATACATCGAGAGCGAGGATGACAATAATAATAAAAAGGAGGATGGATTGCTCCCTGCTCTTTCAGTGGGTCAGATCCTTATGCTTCTTCAACTCACACCTGACCAGCATTTTACCCAGCCTCCACCCAGGTATACAGAGGCGTCACTGGTGAAGGCCATGGAGGAGCATGGCATTGGCAGGCCGTCAACCTATGCAAGCATTATAAGTATTTTGCAGGACAGGGAATATGTAAAGCTCATTAAAAAACGTTTTCACCCTGAAGATATCGGGCTTGTTGTCAGTGATCTTCTTGTTAAGCACTTTTCCAACTACGTAGATTATGAGTTTACCTCCCTTCTGGAAGACAGGCTTGATGAGATTGCCAGAGGTGAAACAAAATGGAAGCCAACAGTAAAAGAATTCTGGACCCCGTTTATCTCCCTTATCAAACAGAAAGAAGAAGAGGTACAGAAGTCTGATGTGACCACAGAAAAAACTGAAGAAATTTGTCCTGAATGCAGTAAGCCTCTGGTAATAAAGCTTGGGAAATATGGTCGTTTTTATGCCTGCAGCGGATTCCCCCAATGCAGGCATGTAAAGTCTCTAAAGAATGAAAACGGGGATGACCCGGGGGAAAAACAGCTTACAGAGGAGGAATGTGAAAAGTGTGGCAGTCCGTTGATGATGAGGCATGGTCGTTATGGGCCATTCCTGGGATGCTCGGCTTATCCTGACTGTAAGTTTATTCGGCCACTTAACAAACCGGTTTCTCTGGGGATAGACTGCCCTGACTGTTCTGACGGCGAGATTCAGGAGAAGAAATCCAGAAGAGGTAAAATATTTTACAGTTGTTCGAATTATCCAAAATGCAAATTTGCTTCATGGGACAAGCCTGTTAAGGAAGCATGTCCTGAGTGTAACTCAGCCTTTCTTGTGGAAAAGATTACAAAGCGTGCAGGACATGTTATTAAATGTCCTGTCAAAGAATGTAAATATAAAAGAACTGTTGCAGAAGAGGAAAACAGGGAAACAGCTGAATAAAGATCCGGGTCCTTCGGGCCCGGATCTTTACTAATATATTAAGGTCTAACATTTGGTTCCCAGGGAAAAGATTGTTGTAATAGGTGGCGGACTTGCCGGATGCGAGGCAGCCTGGCAGGCAGCAGAGCATGGGTGTGAAGCTGTTCTGTTTGAAATGAAGCCGGGTGTTTTTTCTCCTGCCCATCACAATCCTGACTTGGCTGAACTTGTATGCAGTAATTCTTTAAAATCAATCAGCCTTGAAAATGCAGCAGGGCTTCTTAAAGAGGAGATACGGGTCCTTGGCTCGCTTCTAATTGCCAAAGCTGATGAGCACAAACTTCCGGCAGGGGGTGCGCTTGCTGTTGACAGAGAAGTGTTTTCTTCCGAAATTACCAAAGCTGTTGCAAACAATCCCAACATTACCGTTATCAGAGAAG
This sequence comes from Deltaproteobacteria bacterium, assembly GCA_024276465.1. GTDB lineage: Bacteria > Desulfobacterota > WTBG01 > CAIYCZ01 > CAIRTM01 > JAJRXD01. The sequence continues at coordinate 29,453 of JAJRXD010000119.1, read as the reverse complement.
AAATAAGGGAAATTCCTGAAAAAGGTATTGTAATCATTGCAACAGGCCCCCTTACCTCACCTTCCTTTTCATCCTGCATCAGCAGACTGGTAGGCGAAAATTTTCTCTATTTTCATGATGCCATTTCGCCGGTTGTTGAAACTGAATCAATTAACTTTGAGAGAACATTCAGGGCATCAAGGTACAACAAGGGTTCTGCAGACTATATTAACTGCCCTCTTTCCAAAAGTGAATATTATGCGTTTATTGAGCAGCTGCTTGTGTCTGAGAAGGCACCACTAAAGGATTTTGAAAAATTGATACCTTATGAAGGATGTATGCCTGTTGAAGTGATGGCAGAACGAGGAATTGAAACCCTTGCCTACGGGCCTATGAAGCCGGTAGGTCTTCTGAATCCCCTTACTGGCCGGGAACCGTATGCAGTGGTGCAGTTGAGGCAGGAAAACAGGGATGGAACCCTTCATAATATGGTTGGATTTCAAACAAGGCTGAAATGGCCGGAGCAGAAAAGAATATTCTCAATGATACCCGGACTTGAAAATGCCCGGTTTGTCCGCTTTGGCAGTATGCATAGAAATACATATATTAATTCGCCACTGCTACTTACAGAAAATCTGCAGTTTAAAAAACAGCCACGGATTTTTTTTGCAGGACAGATAGCAGGAGTGGAGGGCTACATGGAGTCTGCTGCAATGGGCCTTATTGCAGGGATTCAGACAAGCCGGTTGGCAATGGGGTTGCCTTTTGTCCACCCTCCTCAAACAACTGTTATTGGCGGATTGCTGTCTTATATTACAGGGCCATGTGTCCAGGATTTCCAGCCTATGAATGCTAATTTTGGAATCATATCCCCGCTTGAACGCAAAGTTCCTAAAAAGAAGAGGAGAACACTTCTTTCAGAAAGAGCCCTTAATGACATCAGGCAGTGGAAAACAGATATTATCTCCTGACACCGTGCAGATTCAAGTATGTTTGGCTGAACGGAAACCCGGATTCAGGTTGGAAACCGAAAAATAATTTTCTGCAGGAGCGCCTTCAGGCGCGATATTAGGTGCTATCTCTTATCTGTTTTTCGCACCTGAAGACGCTCCTACAGCATAGAATCAGGACTTTCTGTTCAGACACTATTTATTTCAATTTCGCCTTCCCGTCCACCTGCCCAGCCACAAAAACCCTGGGTTTTTCATAACATGCCTTTTAAAACACAGTTTTTTTTGACGAATCAATTTTTTTGCAAATCTGTTTAAAGTTTTTTAAAAAAAATCCCGAATAAGGGTCTGGTGTCTAAAAACTTATGGATTTCTATAATAATATTTTAATTAAGGAGGATACATTGTATGCCGCTAAAAAAAATCATTACTTCGCTGGCACTCTTTTTGTTTCTTGCCGTAACATTTGGTTGTGAGCCCAGTGATCCAGGGCCGGATCAGGGAAAGACCTATAGAGTTGTTGGTGTGTATCGTGCCGAAGCAACCCCGGCTGAATTGAAGATCTCATCAAAAACTCAGAATGATGATGTTTCAGGTGCTGTCGTGCGTGTTTATCAGTTTGAGGGTGACGGGAATGAGCGTATTGTTGCAGGACAGGATGGTTCAGTCCTGACTGATTATGATGGAACCTTCACCATTGATGTTCCTGTTAGTGCTAAGAACATTTTGGTTGAAGTCACTAAAAATGGTGTAAAAAAGAAATTTATCATACTGGATGCTGGTAGTGGTTCAAGCAACAGCCTTGCCCGTTACAGGATATTTAAAAAACTTATCTTTGATAACAGCACAGACAACTCAACCGGTGGCTCTGATGATGTTTCTGACGATAACAGTGCTGATGACAGCAAAAGTACTGATGACGATGCCGGAAGTGGGGGCATAGACAATGAAACCGGAAACTCCGGTGATGATACCAGTGTTGACAGCGAAAGCACAGACAATTCAACCGGTGACTCTGATGATGTTTCCGACGATAACAGTATTGATGACAGCGAAAGCAATGATAATGGTACCAGCAGCGGAAGCGCGGACAATGAGACCACTGAAGACAGTGATGATGTTTCTGATACTGACAATGGAACTAATGGGGATAATGCTGAATATATTATTGTTGATGCTGAATCAGATGTGGAAGCTGAAGTGATAATTGATGAAATCGCAGAAGAGGGCACAGACCTGGAAGATATTGACACTGAGGACATAGACGAAATAATTGATGGTGATATTGCCGAGGCAGTACAGGATAATGAAACTATCCGGGACTGTGTTATACGACATATCAGAAAAGCACGCAAGATTGCCCGTGAGTTATTTGTTGGGGTGCTTAAGGACAGGGACTTCAGTCAGGAAGAAATTGATGATATTGAGGGTAAACTGAAAGATGCTCATGAACAGGTACGTCCGTTGAGGAAAGAGCTGCGCAAAACAATCTATGACATTCTGCAGTCTGATGCTGAGGATAAACTTTTACAAATTGAAGCAGCGGTTCAGGCACATCGCGAAAAAGTCATGGAAATAATAAGCCAGGTCGGAATCCCTCCTGCGCTGTACCTGAAAGCCAGGCATATGGCCACAGAAGCTTTTGAAAAGGCTATTATGAAATCAGCATCAGATTGTAGTTTTCCGTCTGGACTGCGCAACAGGATTATACGCCGGGCACTCCTGCGAAAGGTTCTGGAAGACATAATTCAAACAAAACATATCCTTAAAAATACTTTTGATTATGACAATGCCAGCGCAATGGACTCTGAGTTTAACATGCTCCGGGAAACAATCCGTGCTTTTGACAAAGATGAAGACAACCGTCAGGAGATCAGAAGTGCTATAAGGGAATTTTACAAAAGTATTTTAAACCATGTCAAGGCAGCAGTAGATGATGATCTGGTATCCGATGATGCCATAAGAAATGTTGTTCGTAGAATCAGGAAAGCAGAGAATCAGCTGAACGAAGATATTATGGCTGCCGATAACCCTGAAGAGATTAAGGCTGCCTACAAAAACTTTAATACTGCTTTCAGGGCTATTGTAGCTGAAGAATTCGAATTGAGCTCTGATGACGACCCTGAAATACGAAAAAAGAAATTGACCCTGTCGGATTTACTGTTCAATATTTCCACCTGATGTAATGTATTAACAGCGAAAAAAAGGGGGCTGCCTGCAGCCCCCTTTTTTAGTATCGATGAACAGTTTAGCCAGACACTGTTCATTCTCAAAAAGACCACTTGTCATTCCCGCGAAAGCGGGAATCTGTTTGTTGGAGTTTACTATGTTTTCCTGGATTCCCGCTTTCGCGGGAATGACAGTCGTTAGCTGCTTATTTGTTTTTAATAGCTTGTCCACGTTTTTTATAAAACTTTTGACAGTACCACAAATATTACTCTGTGATTTTATGGTGAATATAAGCTGCTGTGCTAATGAGAATAGATGATAAACTTTTCGTGGTGAAAGGTGCTGTCTGCTTTAACCATGATTTTTTTCTTTAGACATTTTTCAAGTTCATCGATGGCAAATTGCTCCTCATCATAGAGAAATGCTACCACATCGGGATGTGCTGCAACAAAAATACGGTCTTCTGTGGTGGTGCAGGCTTCTCTCCTGATTGAACGAAGCATCTCATATGATATGGATGGTATTGACTTAATTATTCCTCTTCCCTCACAATACGGGCAGGACTCACATAAATGACCACTCAGATTTTCCCGTACTCTTTTCTGGTCATTTGAACAAGCCCAAGATCTGACATGTCAACCACATTTGTCTTGGCACGGTCTTTCTTGAGTTCTTCATTAAGAGAATTCAGAACCATTTCCTGGTCGCTGTTTTTTTCCATGTCTATAAAATCCATTATGATAATTCCGCCAAGATTTCTGAGTCTGATCTGATAAGCGATTTCTTTAACTGCCTCGAGGTTGGTTTTAAGGATCGTATCCCCCTGGTTGCCTTTGCCAACATATCTTCCTGTATTAACATCTATAACTATCAGGGCTTCAGTTTCTTCTATTACTATATAGCCGCCCGACTTTAACCATATTCGTTTCCCTAATGCCCGGCTGATTTCAAGTTCGATCCCGTATGTATCAAAGACAGGCTCAGGCCCTTCATACAGTTCGACTGAATACTTCAACTGCGGCAGAAAAGTTTCAATAAAATAAATAATGTTTTCATATGTGCTTTGTGAATCCACTACAACTTTTCTGACATTTTTGCTGTACAAATCACGGATTGCCCTAAGCGAGATGCTCAAGTCTTCGTGTAAAAGGCTTGGTGTAGGGGCTTTCTCCATTCTTTTCTGAATATTATTCCAGAGCTTAATAAGGAAATCCATGTCAGTGACAAGTTCTCCTTCATTTGAACCTTCGCTTGCTGTCCTGATGATAAAGCCTGTATCAGGAGGTTTTATTTTCTCAATAATATCTCTAAGCCTCTCCCTTTCTTCCTCATCTGTAATCCTGCGGGATATTCCAATGTTGTTTAATGTCGGAAGAAAAACAAGGTGGTGGCCTGGAAGCGAAATGTGAGATGAGATTCTGGCACCCTTGGACCCTATTGGATCCTTTATTACCTGTACAAGAATCTCCTTGCCTTCTGTCAGGAGGTCTTCTATTAGCGGAGGCGCCGGATGATAGCAGGTTTCACCATTTGCTGTGTCTGCAGCATCATTGTTGTCACTGAAGGCATTCAGCATTGATTTAAACTCTTTTTTATCATTGTACACATCATCAACATAAAGAAATGCAGCGCGTTCAAGTCCTATATCAACAAATGCAGATTGCATGCCCGGAAGAACTCTTTGTACTTTGCCCTTGAAGATGTTTCCAACAATACCCTTGTCAGATTCCCTGTCTATGTGAAGCTCAACGATAATGCCGTTTTCAAGAAGGGCAATCCTTGTTTCCATAGATGTGACATTTATGATCAGTTCTGAGGCCATTGAATTTTGAGTTTTTACGTGTTCATCTTTATTAGTCGTGTTGCTCAAATTATTACATAACATATAATAACAGATACAAGCGCTGCGTCAAACTAAACTAACTATATTTTATAATTTTTAATGCTTTTTTTTCTTTGTCCCCAAGATGAAGTATTCTGCCTGCAATATCCGTTATCCTGGGAGTTTTTATCTCCCCTGGATTCAGTTCAAGCTCTAAAGTTTTGTTGGCAGTTAAAGAAATTTCCCGGACAATCTGTTTCAAGTCTGTTTGAAATGACTTGCCTTTTTTAATGCTTTCCAGAATAAATTTCTTTTGTTTTTTGAATGCTTCAATAAAACGTTCAATTTCCATTTGAGGAGCAAAATCAGATGTTGTCTTTTCAGGAAAACAAATTGCGTATTTATTTATTCTGTCAATTACAGGTTTGTTTTTCAAAGGAATTTCATCTGCAGATAAAACCTTAATTCCTTCCGGCAGGCAGCAGTTTATCTTCAGGGGTATTTCGTCTTTATCAAGTTTTTGAGCAAGTAATATATCTAAAAATTCTTCTCTGCTTTCAAGACCAACCGGCAGGGCTTCATTGAATATGATCCGTGGATGGGGATGAAAGCCGCTGGAATATTTCAAGGGTAGCTTTGCCCTTCTCATGCAGCGGGCAAAGCACCTGCTCAGCTCAAGATGGCTCAAAAACCGGGCAGAACCGGTTTTTGTAAACCTGAGCCTGTAGCAGAAAGAAGAGTTGTCAGGGGCAGTCTGGGAAGGCGTACTATAATGGGTAGCAGAGTCTTTCGCTGTATAACTGCCGAAAGAACAGGTTAGGCCCTTGCTGCCGGCTTTTCTACAGACCCCGCAGTTGCTGCAGCCATTTGTTCTGCAGTCCCGGGTGATCTGTTCTTTTTGAGATTTTATCAGTTCATTTTTTAAAAAATCATCATTTATGCCGCAGGATATGTGTGACCAGGGAAGACACTCATCAAGGCTTCTTTTCCTGAGGTAGAATAATTTATCAATCCCACACTCAAGGAAAGCTTTGTCCCAGAGTTCCGGCTGAAAATGTTCTGTCCATGCTTCAAAGCCCGCACCCATTTCGTGAGCCTTTATGATAACCTTATGCAGACTTCTGTCCCCGCGGGAAAAAACACCTTCAAGAATGCTCAGATTATGATTGTGCCATTTTATGCGGATTTTGCCCCTTTGCAGCCTGTCTTTTAAAAAATGCTGTTTTTCAAGTATTGTCCTTGATGTATCCTGTTGTTCCCACTGGAAAGGGGTGTGGGGCTTGGGCACAAATGTTGAAACACTTACATTCAGCTGTTTTCTGCGATCTGTGGAAGCAATTTTTCTGCTCAAATCTATTATTCCCTTCAGGTCATCTGCTGTCTCAGTGGGTAGCCCTATCATGAAATAGAGTTTTATAAGTGTCCATCCAGCTGAAAAAATCTGCGTGGCAGTGCTGATTATTTCAGGTTCAGTTATCCCCTTGTTTATGACATCTCTCAGTCTCTGGGTTCCGGCTTCAGGGGCAATGGTAAAACCTGTTTTCCGAATCTGTTTTATTTCATCCATCAGTGCCCGCGTAAGTGTTTCAACACGCATGGAGGGCAGGGATATGGAAACCCTGTTGTGCTTGTGAGCCGTGATAAGAAGTTCCAGTATTTCCTGAATTCCTGAAAAATCCCCTGAACTCAGTGAGGCAAGGGACAGATCCTCATATCCTGTATTTGAGAGGGCTTCATCTGAGAGCTGTTTTATTTTTGCAATGTTTTTTTCACGTACAGGACGGTAGATCATGCCGGCCATGCAGAACCGGCATCCGCGTGTGCAGCCCCGCGCTATTTCAATACCTGCACGGTCATGGATTATTTGCATGTAAGGAACAATGGGAGATGTGCAGAACGCAACATTATTGAAATCAGAGATAACTCTTTTATTAATTAATTCATAACCTTTTTTAAGTGGAATTATTTTTTTTATGGTTCCGTCTTCATTACAGACAGGATCAAAAAATGACGGTATGTATATCCCATCAATTTCTGACAGCGCATCAAGCAGCTCTTTTTTTGGTGCTTTGCTGTTTTTCCATGTAATAAAGATTTTGCAGAAATCAATGATAAGTTCCTCTGCCTCTCCTATTACGATTGCATCAAAAAAATCTGCAATCGGTTCAGGGTTATAAGTGCAGGGTCCACCGGCAATTACAAGAGGGTATGACTCATCCCGCTTTTTTGATAAAAGTGGAATCCCCGCAAGGCTGAGCATTTTCAGAATGTTTGCATATGAGAGCTCATATTCCAGTGAAAATCCGAGAACATCAAAATCCTTCACAGGCACATGTGATTCGAGTGTTGAAAGCCTGATGTTTTTATCCCTCATGATGGCTTCCATGTCAGGCCAGGGTGTAAAGACCCTTTCACATGCAACTTCTTTCTGTGAATTTAGAATATTATAAAGAATATGGAGCCCTAAATGAGACATTCCAATCTCATAGGCATCAGGAAAGGCCAGTGCAAACTTCAGGTCAACCTTTGAAAGATCTTTTTTTACAGCATTTATTTCATTGCCAAGGTATCTGCTTGCCTTTGAAACAAAGGGCAATATGTTATCAATAAAATCTGCTTTTTTCACCTGTTGTTATCCCGGAATAATATTTTAATTGAATGAAAAGCCGAAATTTTATATTATTTATCAAACTACAGCAACCCATTCTTTTTTTTACAGGAGGGATCATGATTACCATAGATGTGCCTGGATTTAAAACCCTTCAGCTCAGCCATCTTGTCCTGGATTATAATGGCACACTTGCCTGTGATGGTAAACTTCTTGAAGGTGTTAAAGACAGACTGAACGATCTTTCAAAACAGCTTGACATACTTGTCCTGACTGCAGATACTTTTGGAAAAGCCCGCAGGGAGTTGAAGGAAGTCTGCTGCAGGCTTGAAATACTTTCAAAAGACAGTCAGGCTGAAAACAAACTTAAATATATCGAAAAACTTGATGCAAATGCAGCTGCTGCAATCGGAAACGGCAGAAATGATTGCCTGATGCTCAAAAGAGCTGCCCTTGGCATTGCAGTACTGCAGGAAGAAGGTGCGGCAGTTGAAACTATTAATGCAGCAGACATATTAAGCCCTGATATTGCATCTGCCTTAAATCTACTCTCCCATCCGCTTCGTCTCATCGCAACACTGCGTTCCTGAGGATACCAGTGATATCGCCCATTTACTGTTTAATTTCCTGATTGTTGACATGTATAAATAATGGTCGCTGTCCCTAATTTCCTAATTTCCCACATACCCTCCCCTGTCATTTCGAGAAACGCAGTGACGAGAAATCTTGCTGTTAGGGCAGGAGATTTCTCCCCCTGTTCGCAATGATAATGGTATGGCATGAGGTGAATAGATTGACCTGGGGTTCAAAGGTTATAAAAAAATATCTTTTGGGTCTGTCGTAAAAAATTCTTCAGGGGGCATGCTGTTTCCGCCTATGATGAAGGGCAGTGCATTTTTTTGAGTGTACAAACATTTCTCAATCATTGAGTATTTTTGATCAACCACTGAGCTGAAACATATGGTCAGGTTTATTACCCCCCCATTTTTTCCCTGCTGATGATTTTTCCCTGAACACTGATTGTGACAACTTCCAGAGGAATATTTTTGCCTGCTTCATCCATTCCTGCCTGTACGATGCGGGGCATTCCGTGACAGCATGGAACTTCCATTACCACAACAGTTACGCTTTTAATGTCAGACTGTGAGAAAATATCGCGAAATTTTTCCCTGTAAAGTTCCTGCTCATCAAATTTGGGGCATCCAATCAGCAGAACCCTGCCTTTGATAAAATCGCGGTGGAAGCCTGGACAGGAAAACGAGGTGCAGTCTGATGCAACAAGCAGATCTGAATTTTTCAAAAATGAAGCATGTGGTGGAATTAACTTGATCTGTATTGGCCAGTGAGTAAGAGCAGACTGTTCAGCATGACATGGTTCAGATTCATCGTCAGGTTTGCACTCAGACCCGGAGGAGAAGGATCCTGTCCAGGAAGACGGGCACTGGCAGGGCAGGCCTTCTTCCCGGGGGGACTCCTTTTTTTCTTTAATGGCCAGATGTTCTGCAACAGCTTTTTCGTCGAATTCTTCTACTTCGCGTTCAACAATGCGCAAGGCGCGTTCAGGGCACTCACCAATGCATGCTCCCAGGCCATCACAGTATTTATCCGAAATGACTTTTGCTTTGCCATCTATTATTGAAATAGCTCCTTCAGCACACGAGGGGACACACTGACCGCAGCCATTGCAGAGTTTTTCATCAATTTCAATGATTTTTCGTTTTATTTTCATTCTTTATACCTCAAATTTGAATTGCGAGTTGCATGTTATGGCCCATCACAAATCACTAATTAAGTTCAAACACAGTACAGGCTATTTTTTTTCCTGTTTCAGTAAAAAACTTACTGTTAATAATATGCTTTAATTTTTCCTTATCAAGCGGTTTGTCTTTCTGGGCATCTTCAAGGTTTACTATCAGATCTGCATCAGACAGTGCTTTGAAATTATCTGTTTCCTCTGACCGGGGATGGTGATGGTGGCCGATAATATCACATACTTCATCTGTCAGTCCTGAAGCTGCTCCAATGGTTTCAAGGATTTTGCGTGCTGTTGGAGGACCAAGCTCTTCCTGATACCTTGCAGCAGAGCTCTGGTATTTTTTCTCAGCTTCCCTGATGCCAATATCATGGAGATAGGAAGCTATTAAAACCACTGCCAGATCCCCTTTTTCTTTTTTAACAATCTGTTCAGCATACCGGGCTACGCTTGTAGCATGCCCTATGCGTTTAAAATCTTTTTCAAAATAGCGTTTCATTTCAATAGCAACACGGTCTTTCAAAAGATTCTTTTTTTCAGCAAGAATTTCAGGAGGCAGCTCTTTCAGACATTGTTCGGCATATTGGCAGTACGTGGCACAGCCAAAGTCAATTTTCGGGTTAAGGACCCTTGTGCCGCATTTTTTGCACTTACGTGTGGAATCATCCTTGAAAAATTCGATAACATTACCACATTCAGGACATTTCTCTTCATAAATATCTCCTGATCTCCAGTAACGTGTATCCTGACCCGGGCATTTCATTTGATTACCTCCAGAGACGAAGTTAGCAATGGATACCAAGAATTAATTAATTCATTATTTATGTTCGGTATTCTGCTGTTCAAAATAATTAAATCCCAGTCCTGTAGAAACTTTTCTGTATTAGCATGCTGCAATTTGAATATCGAATACCGAACAAGGAATTTCGAATGATGATTTTTCCCGTTCAACATTCTTCATTCCGTGTTCGATATTCTGATGTTTAAAATAATTAAATTCCAGTCTTATGGAAACTTGTCCGCCTTAGCATACAGCTATTTTTTCAACCTAAAATGGTCTTAAGATCTTCATCCGGACTGCTGATTGGTTTAATATCAAAATTCTTCACGAGAACATCAAGCACATTGGGTGTAATAAATGCCGGAAGTGAAGGCCCAAGCCTTATATCCTTGATGCCAAGATGAAGCAGTGACAGAAGAATGGAAACAGCTTTCTGCTCATACCATGAAATAATCATAGACAGGGGTAAATCATTAACACCACATTTAAATGCATCTGCCAGTGCAACTGCAATCTGTACTGCTGAATAAGCATCATTGCACTGTCCTATATCAAGAAGGCGTGGTATGCCGCCAATATCACCCAGATCCTTGTCAAAGAAACGGAACTTTCCGCACGCAAGTGTCAGGACAACACAATCCTTGGGAACCTTTTCAACAAATTCAGTATAGTAGTTTCTGCCCGGCTTTGCGCCATCACATCCTGCAACCAGGAAAAAATGGCGGATTGCTTTATCTTTCACAGCCTCTATTACCTTGCCGGCAACTCCCATTACTGCATTGCGGGCAAAGCCAACCATGACTGTTTTTCCCTCTATGTCTTCAGGAAATCCAGGCAGTTCAAGGGCTTTTTCAATAACAGGGGAATAGTTGCTGTTCTTGATATGGGTAACTCCCGGAAATCCCACAAGCCCTGTAGTGAAAATATTGTCTTTATATGTGTCTGCAGGCTTCTGAATGCAGTTTGTGGTCATGAGGATGGCGCCTGGAAACTCAGCAAATTCCTTTTTCTGGTTCTGCCACGCTGTACCATAGTGGCCGTAGAAGTGATTGTATTTTTTAAGCTCAGGATAACCGTGGCATGGAAGCATCTCACCATGAGTATAGATGTTAATGCCTTTGCCCTCGGTTTGCTTCAGGAGTTCAGCTAGATCCTTCAGATCATGACCTGACACAAGGATTGCTTTGCCTTTTTTCACTCCAAGGGGTACTTTGGTAGGAACCGGGTGACCATAAGTGCCTGTATTGGCTGCATCTAAAAGTTCCATTGCCCGCAGATTGATCTCACCGCATTTAAGTACCAGCTTTACCCAGTCATCAAGGCTTAAATTTTTGTTAAAAGGAGCAACAAGAGCTTCATAAATAAAATTAAATACTGCTTCGTCCTGCTGGCCAAGGGTCTGTGCATGATAAGCATAGGCAGCCACACCTTTTATGCCGAAAAGAAGCGTGTGCTGAAGGGAAAGTATGTCCGGGTCAACCCCTGGATCTGCCTTAAGTCCGGCTGGTGAAGCCTGATTAATCAGACCGTCAATATCAGAAGCAGGTGTAAATGTTGCGGCATCCTCTGTTGTTTCCACGCTGCCCCCTGCAGCAGCAATTTTTTCTTTAAGGGCTTCCCTGATCTCAACAGTCCTGTTGATAAGAGAGATAATCCGTTCAGGATCAAAGTTTACGTTTGTAAGTGTGGCAAAGAGCGCTTCACAGGTAAAATTATTAACCTCATCATCTTTTTCACCCTTTTTAAGTCCTTCAAGGACATACTGTGAAAGTCCCCGCAGTGCATAGATCAACAGATCCTGCAGGTCTGAAACTTGAGGTGATTTTCCGCAAACTCCTCCCTTTGTGCAGCCCTGACCCTGAGCTGTCTGTTCACACTGGTAACAAAACATGTTTAATTCACCCATTGTGTTTTCCTCCTGGTTAAAGTGTTTTTTATTGTTCTGTGCAGGTAGTTATCTGCTTTGTCTTTTAACAGTTAAAAATATAACACGCAATAGAGTTATATGCTTTGACCTAAGTCAAAATCGCAATATTTTTTTCAAACAGACGTTTTGTTGATCTGTATCACAGGGTGTTCCTCGGGATTACAACCCTCATCGGACCTTTGTTTAAGACATGTGTGTAAATCAGTGTTGTTTTAATAGCAGTGTCCAAGTAATTTCTGCACGGTTCGGGTGTAAAAGTCCTGCCTCAGGCAGGTGAGTTGCAAAGCAGTGGCGTAGAGTGTTTGGTGTAACCCTGATTGTGAGTCTTAGTATTTATTATTCATAGCAAATATATATAGTATTAATCACTACAGTTGCTGTCAAGTATTATAGCAGGTGAGAATCAAGGGGCACATGGGAGCTTGAGTTGACAATATTGTACCAATATCATAATGTTTTGATCTAACTGTTGTGTAATTCTATATTGATCTGGCGCCGCCAGATCAACACCGCAGTGACCGGTTCCCCGTCCGACTGATTGCCACCAGGCTCCGCCTTATAACAATGCCGGGTGCCGACCTTGTCCCCGGCTGTTATGTCTTAAAATATGGAGGGACAAAATGAGGTTAATGCTACCCATTAAAAGATTTGTAAAAAAACTGGACCAATACTCTCCATGGCCGCTATTCTATCCTTTTGCAATGACTGAAGAAGAGAAAAATATTTTCAATGAAAAGATTAAAAATTCAACAAGTTATCTTGAGTTTGGTTTAGGGGGCAGCACAATACGTGCATTACAGAAGTCCAGGGCAAAAATTCATACAGTTGAATCAAGCTGTGAATGGATAAACTATATGAGAAAATATTTTATTATCAGATATTTAGAAAACAAAAGATTAAATATTCATCATGTAGATATTGGTCCCACTCGTGAGTGGGGATATCCAGAATCAAATGATTTTAAAAAGCTTTTTCCTGATTATTCATCAACTGTTTTTAATGCAATAGATAGCAGTGCTATTGATTTGGCCATAGTTGACGGGCGTTTCAGAGTCGCATGTACCTTAAAAATAATTTTAGAATGTCATGCAAATAATAAGCTCGAGATCATAATTCATGATTTTTGGAATAGGGAAGAATATCATTTAGTGCTTAAATATCTTGATGTTATAGACAGGGTTGATTCGCTCGGTGTATTTTCTATAAAAAATAATATTGATTTAAAACCAGTGAATACAGATTATGAAACTTATAAATTCAATCCAGCTTGATTTGAATGTTATATTTTTAAATAATTTGTAAAACTTGAATTTATGTATTATATTGTATTACAAAGAATACAAAGTGATTAAATGTAGTTAGTGGCTGAACGGAAAGTTCATTAATCACACTTTTCCTGTCATTGCGAGGGAGGCACGACCGAAGCAATCTCCTGGAAACAAAGGGATTGCTTCGTCGGGGCCTGCCCCGATTTTATCGGGGTTCCTCACTCCTCGCAATGACAACCCGGAATCAGGACTTTTCGTTCAGGCACTGTTATGAAACGGGTGTTGTCAAGAGATAAAACTAATAAAATAAAATCTTTTTCAAATCATGAGATATGTCCTCATAAGTTCAAAATAAGCAAAAGGTACAAAGGGCTTCTTCGACGATGAATCAAACTGTTATTCGTGGGTTGGTTACCAACATTATTCAGTAATCCGTCCGGAGGACACTCGATCTAATATCGTGGATAGGGCAAAAGCCCTCCAACATAGTGCCTGCCGAGTATCTCCTGGCGTGCCCTCTACTCCTTTTTGCTTAAATGTTATCAAGTGTTCTTTATAAATATAATGAGCATATGAAAATGGTGAAAATGGTGTCACATCTTGATTAGGGTGAAAATGGTGTCACATCTTGATTAGTGATTAATAGTTGACACTGGATATGGGGACTGATAATAAGGCAGCAGGACAATGGCAGATTGAGTATGATGAATGAACTGCATCATTTGCTGTCACGTGGCAATGAAATAAGCAACGGGATATTGTACGGGATGACCGTGAGCGATTTCTCTTGAAATATTGGGAGATATGAGCCAGTGTCATGGTGTAGAGGTTCACGCTTATGCTTTGATGAATAACCATTGTTATTACTTGCTCCTAAGAACACTTCGGGTGAATATGGGAAGATGTTAAATATGGGTTTTTGTTTGGTCAACAGGATTTTGCAGAAGAAATAAAAAACCAGTATGGTGTCCCCGGATTTCCCCCCAAAGACAAAAATGGGGGGTCGTTCAATCTATGCAGCTCGCCAAATAGCATTGTCAGCAGAACTTCATGTGGGCACCCTAAAGCAGAAATTTACTGGCACAGATGCAAATTATGTTTTAGAGCAAATTACAAGAATGGAGAGTGCCATTGAGAATGACCCTGGGCTTGCTAATTGGAACCGCAAAAGAATTAGTAGAGACGGTCTGTAAAACAATATTAGAGGCAAGAGGAAAGACACCACAAGGGTCACCTGATTTGCCAAAGTTGGTGAAACAGATTGCTAAAGAATTAAAACTGACACCTTCTGATATACCTGATCAAGCAAAAGCAGCAACTACCATTAAAAGGCTTCTAAGCAATTTGGCTACAATTACAAATGGAGTTGCTGAGCTAAGAAACAGCTATGGCACAGGACATGGGAAAACGGCAAATACTAAAGGATTAGGTTTGAGGCACTCAAAGCTTGCAGTTGGTGCGGCCTCAACATTGGCAATATTTTTAATTGAAACGCATAATGAAAAAAGCGTATAATAAGGCAAATTTACTCCGTCGACCTGCATAATCATGATGGAGAACTGCCAGATGGAATAGCAGAGGCATTTATCGAGTTTGCAAAAAATGAACAGTTAAGTTTTTGGAAGAACTGATTATGGAGATCAAAGAAAGAATCAACTATTGGCTGGATATAGCCCACTATGATTTGATATCTGCTAAAGCCATGCTTGAGACCAAAAGATATTTATATGTAGGGTTTTTATGTCATCAGACAGTGGAAAAGAGCCTTAAAGCCTATTATTGGCATACACAGAAAAATGATCCACCCTTTACCCATAACCTGCTTTTGCTTTCTGAAAAGTCTGAGCTGGATAAGCAAGCGGATGAAAAACATTTCGTTTTATTCAATGAACTTATGCCTCTAAATATTCAGGCAAGGTATCCTGATGACAAAACACTTTTGCTCAAATCGTTAAATGAGGAAAGATGTAAAGATATTTTAAAAAGGACAAAGGAATTTTACTCATGGATAAAAAAGTTGCTGAAATAGCCGGGCTTTATGCTCAGGAGGTAAAAAAGTATCTGCCGGTGAAAATGGTTATACTCTTTGGCTCCTGGGCAAAAGGGAAGGCTGGAAAATCAAGCGATATAGATATTGCAGTGGTAGTAGACAAGTTTTCCGGTGATTATTTAAAGGCAAGCTCTGAACTGTTTAACATAGTGCGGCGTGTGGATAAAAAAATAGAACCTGTGCTTCTCAGTATGAAAAACAATAAAAGCGGATTTCTTGATCGGGTTATTAAAGAGGGGAAGGTTATTTATAGTGCTGAGAACTAAGGGTGAAAATGGTGTCACATCTTGATTAGTGATTAATAGTTGACACGGGATATGGGGACTGATAATAAGGCAGCAGTATGTACCCTTTGTTTATATTCTTTGTTTCCACACTTGTTAAGCACATCAAGGGGAATATATGAAGTCAATCATCAAGCAAACTCTAAAAAGGCTGTTTCCAGCACAGGCTTTGCATTATAAGGCTTATAAAAATCTGATAAAGAATCAAAATTCCTATCTGTATTTAACAGGATGGATGCAAAGCTTGAAGGAGCGAAAACCGACTGACAACAATGGAAACCCAATTCCATGGATGAACTTTTCCATTGTCAGGTTGCTGGAAGAGAGACTGACTCATGATTTAAATCTGTTTGAATATGGAAGTGGTTACTCCACATATTTTTATGCCAGTAAAGTAAGATCTGTTACCTCCATAGAATATGATGAAAAGTGGTTTAGTGTTGTCAAATCACAGGCGCCGGAAAACGTAAAACTTATTTTCAAGGAAAAAGATATTGATGGTGATTACTGTCGTGTCATTAAGTCAACGGAAGAACAATATGATGTGGTCATAGTTGATGGTAGAGACAGAGTGAATTGCATAATGCAAAGTATTTCAGCTTTATCATCAAGGGGAGTCATATTGCTTGATGACTCTCAGAGAGATAGTTATCAGGATGGCATTGACTTTATCAAAGAAAATGGATTTAGAGCTTTAAATCTGGAAGGATTAAAGCCTACGGAAACACAGGTAGAAAGAACTACGATTTTTTATCGTGAAGGTAATTGCCTTGGAATTTGAGTGCAAGGTGCCGGGTGGTTGTCTGTAACCTGGTGTTTCCGGATTGATCGCCAAAAACGATCATGGATGTTGGGAATAGTGCTGTAATGCTATGGAGTCAGCCACCCTGCAAATTTCATTGTAGAATTCCTGTTTTGGCATTTCGGTCAGCAGGCTTCCCTGAAGTTCAGCTATATCTGTTGTTGCTGCTTCACCATAATTTATAATAGCTGCCATGTATGCAACAATCAGATAAATTTCTTCAGGGTGTTCCTGCAGCAGGGGATCGACATGGAGACGGCATTTTTGTCCATTATCTCCGTGGACAATGAAAGGCTGGGCGAACTGATGAGCCTCAAGCCCTTCACGGGAATAAACAATTTCCGTGGGAAAGCGTAAACACTGGGAATCAGACAAAAATATATTTAAATTATCCGTGCTTAAAGCCCCCCCTAATCTGGCTTTGGCACGTGAAGCTGCAAAACGGGCATGCTCACCAAGAGCGTTCTTATAATTCTGTTCGGCAGTTTTATCCTGGAGACTCATTTTTTGTTCAAATACCACCTGTGATCAGGGCTGTTAAGAACTTCTTTTATTTTTTGCTGCAGTTTTTCAGCAGCTTCCCTCCTGACCTTATTTTTTGAATGAAGTCCCTTTTCAACCAGTTCCTCAAGCTCAGGAAGCAGTTCGTGATAGAAGTTTTTGGCAATATCATAGGTTCCGTGCCAGTGTGTGTAGTCAGGCCCCATCATGGATGCTCCATGGCGCGCGCGCCGTCCTTCATGATGCCACAGCTCAAACCATGTGAAATCAATTTTATTTGAAAATTTGGCAGGCTTTAGAAGCGGTTTAGTCAGTGCCATAAGTTCCTTGCCGGGTTTTGCAAACTTGTTGTTGTACAGATCAATCAGCGCATCATACTGCTGATAAAAAGAATTAACATATTTTTCATTATGACAGTTGATGCATACGTCCTGCATGTTTTTACGTCTGACCTCCCAGTTAATTTCAGCACCTGGCAGGCCCATTCTGGCATCGGATTTCTCAGGCCTTATGGAAAGAATCGGCCTGTTGTTCCAGCTTATTCTCATGCCTACATCATGGGTTACAGGCTGCCTGGGGGTAGCGCTCATATGACAGGTAGCACATGTGGGGCCGGTATCGTAGTCCTCTCCGACAATCCATTTCGGGCTGTCAAGATTAATCCTGTCGATATTGGAGCTGAAAGAGATTCCGTGTTTTGATTCTTTGTAGATTTCAAGCTGCGGGTGGTCAGGGCCCAGATGGCACTTCCCGCAGTTGTCAGGATGGCGGGCCTGGGCTGCGGAAAAAATGTGGCGCGAATGACATGCGGAACATGATCCCTCCGAGCCGTCAGGATTAATCCTGCCGATTCCGGTATTGGGCCAGGTTGCAGGATCAAGACTGCCGTCTTTGAGTACTTTCACCTCACTGCCATGACATTGCCAGCATCCGCTTACAGCTGCAGCAGAGTTTCCTTCAGGGAATGCGGGTGTTTTAAAAGCACGGTTTCCCTCAACAACCTCTGCAAGGATATTGTCAAGCGAGCCCAGGATCTTTCCCCCTTTTGCATGGTGGGACCCGGTAAATTCCTTAACTTCCTTTTCATGACATCTTGCGCAGTCTTTCGGGCTGACAATTGTTGCAATGATCTGCCCCTCATGCTTTAAAGCATCCCTGTCATCAGCCTCAGCCTTATGGCATTCATAGCAGCCTACATTTGCCACATAATGCTTGCTGCTTCCCCACTGCTCATAAATTGACAGGGATTCTTTTTTGTGGCAGTCAATACACTTTTTTGATTCCCTGGAAATTTCGGCAAGTGTATAGCCGGCAAATGCTGTGCCTAACATGGCTGCAAAAGCAAAAAGGGTTACAACTGACACTTTACTGCAACTGATTTTCATGGTTTCCTCCTGTACCTTGATTTAGTATTTTCAAATTTATAAACTTTTCTTTTGATGGTGAAAGGTCCCCGACAGAATTGGAATGGCCAGGTGTATCAACCAGGAATAAACTAAAAGGCCAAAAGACCAGATGCCAATGCAGATCCAGGTTTCATTAGCTGTTGGAAAATATTCCACAATCTCTCCAAGAGGGGTTGGCAGAAACCCGGGGATAATCATACCCATTCCCTTCTCGATCCAGATACCTGCAAAAGAAAGAATGCAGGCAATGTTCAATAATGTCAAATTTCTGGCCATATTCGGGATGATTAAAATAATGCCTGCAATGATTTCCATAACAATAGCCAGCCATATCCATGGTACCAGCGCGTCATGGCCGTGAAGGCCGAAGAACAGGTATCTTGCTGAACTTGTATGCAGAGAATCGGAATAAAACTCCTTAAAGACCTCACATCCCAGCAGAAAAAGGTTTACAAGCAGTGCTATGGTTACTATCTGGCGGAGAATATGAAGTGCTTCGTCAGAGATATGATAACGTGTGTTACGGCGGATGACCTGAAATGCAATAATCATCAGCCCCGGACCAGCAGTAAAAGCCGACCCTATAAACCGGGGTGCCACAATAGCAGCGTTCCAGAACGGGCGGCCAACCAGCCCTACGTAGAGAAAGGCAGTAACAGTATGGATGCTGATTGCCCAGAAGATGGCTATCAGAACGAAGGGAATGTAAAAAAGCATGCTTGGCTTTTTGTTAAGATATTTCATATACAGGAGGTAACCGCAAATGTGCATGTTCAGAAGTAAGTATCCCATAAGGACAACAACATCCCAGGAAAGCATTGAAACAGGAAAGTTGAAAATGCCTATTAAAGGTATGAGGTGCCAGAACCTGTCCCATCGGCCAAGATCTGCAGTGACAAACATAAGACACATTATTATGGCTGCAATAGCTAACAGTTCTCCCAGTATTACGACGTCATGGAGATGTTTGTTGTTGTAGATATAAGCAGGTATGACCAGCATAACAGCGGCTGCCGCAAGACCGACGATAAAGGTAAAGTTTGCAATATAAACCCCCCATGAGACCTGATCCATCATTCCTGTAATGGCCAGGCCCTCTGCCATCTGCCTGGTAAAAGCATGCAGGCCTATTATACAGAGAATTGTCAGAAAGGTCATCCAGGCATAGTATTTCGGGCTGCCTGAGAAGCTGAGTTTGTATGATCTCCAAAGAAAAACCAGATAATCGCTCATAAAAATATTTTTTTAAAAATTGTCTATATTTATTCTATCAGTAAAAACCTTGTCCTGATGGCAAGGTCACAGATCATAGGCTAAGCCATAAGAAGAAATGAATGGCCAAAAGCTAACTTTCATTTTCTTTGACGGCCAAAGAAAACGAAACAAAAGAAAGGCCGCCCGCAACTTTGGCCTTCGGCTGCCCTCGCTTGTGTATTTGCCTGCGGCGGGTCCAAAAACTCGCTTTGCTCAGACAGTTTGGACCCTTCATCCGCATTCAAATACGACAAGCTCGGCTGCGTTGCATGGGATTTGAAAAACAAAAAGCACGCCCTTCCAGGCTTATCAATGCCGGGTCCTCTGGACCCGGATTTTTACTTATCAAAAAAATAATAAAAACGGGGAACTGTGCCGGCTTCCTCCTTGAGCACGTAAACCCGGTGTTCCCTCAGGATGTAGTTAATCGGGCTTTCCTGATCAGTAATATTCCCGAATATTCTTGAGCCTGTCGGGCAAACCTCCATGCATACCGGATATTGACCCTGTCTGGTCCTCCGCAGGCAAAAGGTACATTTTTCCACTACACCGCGTGGCCGGATGCGGTTACCAAGATAGGCCATTTCACTAATAATTTCATCCTTCGGTATTGCCGGTTTGCTGAAATTGAATCGCCTGGCCCAGTATGGACATGCAGCCATACAATAACGGCATCCTATGCACCAGTTATAGTCCACAACAACAATACCGTCAGGCTCCTTCCATGTAGCTTTGATCGGACATACCTTGGTGCAGGGAGGCTTTTTACACTGCTGGCACTGCACCGGCATATAATACTTGCCTTGTTGGGGGACTGATTCGGGATTATAATAATGTTCTGACTTTTCAAGGTCAAGAGAGCCGTTGTCCATCTGCAAAACCCGTATATACTGGATTGCAGGATCGCGAGAATTGTTGTTTTCCTTCATGCACGCATAAACACACCGTCTGCAGCCTATGCATCTGCCAATGTTAAGAGCATAAGCATACTCAACATTGTTTAATGGTTTTATGTCACGGATGTTTGCTTCCACGCCATAGTCACGTTTGATTTCTTTTTGAATGCGAACAAGGATTTTATCCATCATCTCAGGGGTCAAACGTGAATAATGGTTCTGCAGGAACTCATCAAGGCTTAAATCATTGTTCATTTTTCTCAGGGGTGACAAAGCCCAGCCAACAGCAGCACAGGATGCTATTGTTCCGACACCGGCTTTCAGGAAACTGCGGCGGTTGAACGCCTGGCGGGGCTTTTTACCGGATGAACAGCTGCCCGTCTTTTTTTGTCCATTCCGGCACAACTCACTCATGTTTCAGTCCCTTCTTTAAATGATTTATCCTGGAAACAGCAGGTGGAGGCATGGGGGCCATTTTCTGGAATGCCGGTCGATGGGGGTCGTGGCACTGGTTGCAGGCTAATTTTGTCCGTGAACCAAAACTGAGATTCCAGTAGCCATTCAATCGTCCGTGAACCCCTGACTTCCAGTCCTTATAGACCGGACCGTGACATTTGCTGCAAAGTTGAGTCGGCTTATCCCTGGGGATTTCACTTCCATCGTGGTCCACAAATGAGTTCCTGTTGTCAGGATGGTGGCAGCTGAGGCAGTTAAGGTTCATGCCGTGATCAAACATCAGGTTTTTGTGCTCACCCTTTGGATCATTGGATTTAACAGGTGTTTTGAAGTCTTCGTGGCATTCGTTACATTTATAGGTAAATCCGGTCCGTTCATAGATCAAAGGACGTGATTCTCCACGAACAGGCGTCGTGTCTATCCAGTCTTCCGGTACTGGTACTATTCTGTCCTTAATTTCTTTTCCGGATTCTTTTGTTTCAGCACTGACAGGAGAGAAATGTAAAAGAAAAAGAAGTGCTGCCGGCAGGAGCAGCATGCGGTAATAATAAAGGCAGGGTTTCATATAGATTAAATTACAGATAAAGTTAGAAGGGTTTAAAAAACATATGACAGCTTCATAAAATTTTGAGTCAATTCTATTATTTTTTATCCGTAAGTCAAGGTTTTTCAACTGCACACCATAAGGTTTTTTAAGAATTGGAATCAGCATACGCCCCTGCTGCAAAATCCGGGTTTAAAGACCCGTGCTTCTTCTGTTCATACACTTATATAAGGATGTACAGATTGATTTTTAAAAAACCCCCTGCGATTGGAAAAATTTGACTTTGATCTGAAATGGATATAATATTATTGCTGTTTTGTATTGATTTCAAATTCACATGTTCAGTGGTTTGTGATTAATATCTGAATACTGCAAAAAGGAGTATGGTCGTGAAGATATATAAAAGAATGGTGAGAAAACCTGTTACCATAAGTCCTGGTGCAAATGTCCTGGATGCTTTGAACCTTCTTCATCATAATTCTATTCGTCATCTTCCGGTTGTGGATGGTGATAATTTTACAGGGTTTGTTTCAGAGTCTGATATCAGGCAGGTGCTTCTACTGCCTGGAGGAAATGAAATGAAAATTGAAGAAGTGATGAACAGGGAACCAGTAACCATAGGTCCTGAGGAGAACCTGGAAGAAGCAGCAAAGCTTATTAATCACTACAAAATTGGCGGACTTCCTGTAATAGAGCATGACAAGCTGGTTGGAATAATTACAGTTGGAGACATCCTGGCAGCATTTATCGAAATTATGGGAGTTCTCCAGGCAAGTTCAAGGATTGATGTTGTTCTTGGAGAAAACCCGAAAGCATTTGAGAGTGTCTCAGGTATTATTAAGGAAGAAGGAGGGGAAATAATTAGTGTTGGTATGGGAAATTCCGAAGAAAATGACAAAAAATTTTATTTTTTCCGGCTTAAAAAGTGTGATGTGGGCCGTATAGCCGAATCGATAACCGTTAACGGTTATGAAGTGATTTCAGTAATTGAGTAATCATGACAAAGCAAAAAAAGCCCGTTATTTTAAAGACAAAAATTTCCATTCTTGAGGTCTTCCCCAACCCTCATCCAAAACGCGGTTATGAAATTGAGATTGAAGCCTCTGAGTTCACCTCTGTTTGTCCAAAGACCGGCCAGCCCGATTTTGGAACCGTCCTTATAACCTATATCCCATCCAGATCATGCATTGAGCTGAAAAGTTTGAAGTTTTACCTGCAGCAATACCGCAATGAAGGAATCTTCTATGAAGATGTAACAAATAAGATCCTTGATGATCTGGTTGCAGCCTGTTCCCCACAGTATATGAAGCTTGTTACAAAATGGACTCCAAGGGGAGGGATCAGGACAAATGTAACAGCTGTTTATAAAAACAAAGCACTACGGAAAAAATAAAGTGTCTCATGTCCGTTATCAGTGCCTGGCCAAAAACTATAAAAAGCTGTCATTTTAAGGAGCCTGATAAGGATAAATTCTGGGTTGAAAAGAAGTTGGGTAAAGATTTTTTCCTTTACAGACTGTGTTGCAAAAGACAAAAACAGGGTTTTAGTTCAGGCTAATCAGGATCAATTTGCCTTTCCTTTGTTTTTAAAAGGTCTGTAAATTTTCCTGTTAAATGAAGTTGTATTCGTAATAAAGCAGAAAGGCATATAAGCATTGAAATAAATCGTAAAATATAGATAAAAAGAACATGTATTCAGTTTTTTTAATAAAATTCTATATTTAAGTGAATCTAAGGGAATCTCCTAAAAAACCGGGGGAAATCCCCATAGAATTTTAATGTTGTTTATATTTATTCAAAAATATCTATAGTAGTAAAAAAACAGTTAAAGAATTAAGTCATTATTTACGATTATAAGCCCATAAAAACCCCAGTCAATTCCAAGTGTGAAGTCACTGCAAAACCTATGGAGGTTAAACCTTGAAAGATCCCAAAGATAATGTTGACCTGTTCAGGCATTTTTATGAAATAGCTCCGCTCGGATATCAATCTCTGGATAAAAACGGATGTTTTATACACGTAAACCAGACATGGCTTAATACCCTTGGATATGGTTATGAGGAAGTAATAGGCCGATGGTTTGGTGATTTTCTTGTGCCTGATTATGTTGACCATTTCAAAAAAAGCTTTCCTCGTTTTAAAGCTGCAGGTGAGATGCATAATGCTGAACTGCATATGGTCCGGAAAGACGGTTCGCACATAATCGTATCAATTGATGGCAGAATTGCCTATGATGAAAATGGAGCTTTCATTCAGACACATTGTATCTTGCAGGATATTACCGATCGGAAGAAGACAGAAAAAAAGCTGGAGTCTGCAGCCGAAGAGTGGAGGAAAACATTTGATGCAATTGAAGAGATGGTTTCTATTATTGACAAAGATTACAAGATCCTCAGGGTAAATAATTTTTTTGCTGAAACTTTCAATGTGCATCCCAAAGAACTTATTGGCAAAACCTGTTATGAAGTAGTTCATGGAACTAAAGAACCCTGGCCTGATTGTCCGCACAGAAAGACTATTGAGAATAAAATAAAATGTACTGAAGAATTTTTTGAGTCTAATCTTGGGAAATATCTTGAGGTGAGTACCTCACCAGTATTTAATGAAGAAAACGAATTTGCTGGCAGTGTTCATATTGCAAAGGATATCACCGAGAGAAAAAAAGTGGAAAAGGAGATCAGAGAGGCCAGAGACTTTTTAGAGAGTGTTTTAGAAAACAGTGGGGACATAATAATATTTAACGATGTAGAGGGGAAAATTCTGTATTCTAATCCTGCCATAGAAAGGATTTATGGGGTAAGCAGGCAGGAAATAATCGGAAGTCATGTTTCAATGCTTTCAAATACTGGAGAAGAGTTCAGGGAAAAATCCAGAGAAAAAATGGAAGAGCTGTTTGAGAAGGGTTTTATCTCTTTTGAGGCGAATCACAAAACCAGGAATGGCAGGACTATCGATGTGGAAGGTACCCTGTCAATGATTAAAGACGATAAAGAAAATTACACCGGCGGAGTTGCCATTATAAGGGATGTTACTGAGCGAAAAAAAATGAAAGAACAGTTAAACCAGGCGCAAAAAATGGAAGCCATTGGAACAATGGCAAGAGGGATTGCGCACGATTTCAACAATATCCTTGCCATAATTTCAGGAAATGCTGAGATGGCTTTTAAAAAAATCCCCGAAGCAAATCCGGCGAGATTGAGTCTTGAACAAATATCTGATGCCTGCAACAGAGCACAAGATCTGACAAGACAGATTCTTTTCTTCAGCAGTGATACGAAAAACGAGAAGAAACCTCTCCATCTAAAAACCCTGATCAATGAAACCATAAAATTGCTTCGTTCAGCAATTCCCTCTACCATAGAAATCCGTCATGATTTGGAATGTGAATCAGATACCATTATCGGGGATGTTACGCAAATAAATCAGGTTATTATGAATCTATGCACAAATGCTTATCAAGCCATGGAAGCTTCTGGCGGGATACTGGAAATAAATTTAAAAAATGCAGGACATGGAGAAGATGAAACTTCTCAGTGTCATGACATGAAACCTGGCAGATACATAAAATTGAGCATAGGAGATACTGGAGAGGGCATAGAAGCAGAAAACATTGATCGGATATTTGACCCCTTTTTTACCACCAAGGACAGGGACAAGGGAACAGGGTTGGGTCTTTCTGTAGTTCATGGGATAGTGAAACAGCATGGAGGAGATATAAAGGTAGAGAGCCAAAGAGGAAGAGGATCAACATTTCAGATATTATTACCTGTTGCTGAAGAAGAGACAAAAGCAGAAGAAAGTGCTGAAACAACAGAAAATATCCCTTCTGGAAAGGGGAATATTCTTGTGGTTGATGATGAACAGGTGGTTGCAGAAATGTTAAAACAGATGCTGGAGCATGCAGGTTATACGGTTGTGGTGCATACAAACAGTATTGAGGCACTGGAAACTTTTCGCAGGCAGCCTGACAGATTTGACCTTGTAATAACAGACCAGACCATGCCTGCCATGACAGGAGAAATGCTGTCAAAAGAGCTGCTGAAAATCAGGAAAGATATCCCGATTATTATTTCTACCGGATACAGCAGTCATCTGACCGGGGAAAAAATAAAAGAGATAGGTGTTAAAGGACTTGTTATGAAGCCTTATAAATGGCGCAGCATTGCACAGACTGTCAAGGATGTTTTGAGCAGGGGATAATGGGTTTATATTACAATCTGCTTTCAAGAATCCTCTGGGGTCTTGACTCTTGCAATTGAGGTAATGACTTGAAATTATCTGCATATGTCAAGGGCATTAGCATGATTTCTATCCGGCTTCAAAAAAAGGGGATTGAACTGGTACAAATAAACTGTACGGACAAACCATAAATGTGTACAAGTATAGTTAGATATACACATTGGAGGTAAAAATGAGAACAAATGTAGTTATCGATGATGAACTTATGAATGGGGCACTAAAAGCTTCAGGACTCAAGACAAAAAAGGATGCTATAGAGGCAGGGCTTAAGCTGCTGGTTAAATTCAAACAGATGTCAAAGATCAGAAAATACAGAGGGAAACTTAAATGGTCAGGAAATCTGAATGATATGCGGATAGACAAATGATTGTAGTTGACTCATCCATCTGGATTGATTATTTCAACGGTACTATAAGTAATGAGACGGATTGGATAGAGGAATCATTGGGAATCGAACCAATTATAATGGGGGATATAATTCTGGCTGAAATACTTCAGGGCTTTCAGAACGAAAAAGACTTTAAAACTTAAGGTTTTGAAATTATAACCATCAGATACACTTGAAATTGGGACGGCAGGAGCTTTTGTACCGTATCTGTTTTATACAGGCTGAAATGACACAAAACAGGTGGTTTGGTCGGACACTAATGAAAAAATCTGAATAAATTAATTCAACGATTTGACAGCCATAGCAGTGGATTATTCCATTCTGTAAAAATCACTGATCTTTTCAACAACATATTCAATCTGTTTTTTTGTAAGCTCAGGGAAAATTGGCAGGGCAAGGGTTTCATTTGCAGCTTTTTCTGATTCAGGGAAATCCCCTTCTGAATATCCCAGATATGAAAAGCATTCCTGCTGATGAAGAGACAGAGGATAGTATATGGCACAGCCCACATTGTTTTGTTCCAGATAATTTTTTAAAGCATCCCGCCTCTGAGCCCTGATGATAAACTGATTGAAAACATGACAGGAACCTTTTTTTGTATAAGGCAGGATAATATTTTCCTCCAGGCCGGAATTGTTGAAAAGTTTTTTGTAGTAATTTGCGTTTTCCAGCCTTTTCTCTGCCCAGGAATCAAGGTGTGGAAGTTTTACAAGCGCAACAGCTGCCTGAATTGCATCAAGTCGCCCGTTAATTCCTATATACCTGTGATAATACTTTTCGGTTTCACCGTGCATCCTCAGACTTCGGAGTTTCAGTGCAGCTTCATCAATATCGGTTGTTATCATCCCGCCATCTCCAAAACACCCAAGGTTTTTAGATGGGAAAAAGGAGAGGCATGCGAAGTCACCCATTGAACCTGCTTTTTTTGCCTGCCCATTCAGTGTGCAGGAAGCCCCAAGTGACTGGGCAGCATCTTCTATAACCTTTAAATTGTTTTTCATGGCTAAACAGAGGATAGGCTCCATATCAGCACACTGCCCGAAAAGATGTACGGGAATGATTGCTTTAATTTTACTTTTTATTTTTCCCGGCAGTGAATTCAGAATGCCAGATAGCTTTTCAGGGTCAATGTTGAATGTGTCGGGGTTAATGTCTACAAAAAGGGGGGCAGCTCCCAGTCGGCATATTGAGCCCACAGTTGCAAAAAAGGTGTAGGGTGTTGTAATAACTATATCCCCCGGCTTTATGTTTATTGCCATCAGGGACAGTAAAAGTGCATCCGAACCTGAATTAACACCTATGGCATGTTTGGAGCCGCAGTACTGTGCAATTTTTTCTTCAATTTCAGCAACATTCGGACCCAGGATAAATTGCTGCTTTTCCATTACTTCATTAATTACAGGAAAAATCTCTTCCCTGATAGACTGATATTGGGGTTTAAGGTCCAGCAGTGGAACTTTCATCGTTGGCATTTTCTGAACAATGTTAGGGGGTTGTCAGAGCTTTTAACTCGTTATGCTTTTTTTTTGCAAGAGAAGCTGCTTTTGAAGAAGGGAAATTCTGTATTAATGTTTCTAATATTAATTGAGCTGACAGTGTGTCTTCTATTCCACAAAAGGAAAGTGCCTGGAGGTAGTAAGCATCAGGAACCTTGTTGCCCCCAGGAAAATTCTTTATTACATCGTCAAAAACTGAAATAGCTTTTTCAAAATTCTTTTCTTTAAAATAGCAGTTGCCTATCCAGTACATTGCATTATCAGTCAGTTTGCTGTTGGGGTAATCCCGCAGGAACTTTTCAAAAAGCTGGCGGGCATTTTTAAATTCACCTTTTTTAAAGAGATTGTAAGCAAGGTTATAAAGTTGCTGTTCACTGGACACTGATGCAGCAGGAGTACCTTGTTTTTTCCGGGGTCCAGTGGTTGCAGAGCTGAATTGCTGCTGGAGCTGTTCAATCTTTTCCTGCTTTTTTCTTGATTCTGCAAGCAGCTGATCCATTCTGTTTTGGAGTGAGGCTATTTCATTTTTGGAAAAATGAGAGTTTTCTTCAATTTTGCCATTTATGGCCTGAAATTCAATCCTTATTTTGTCAAGATCGTTTTGATAACCCGCAAGTGTCCTGTCTGTCTCACGGATTTTTTGCTCAAGGATGGATATGGCCTGTTTCTGGTCATCTAACTGCTGCTGGAGCTGGTACGTGCAGCAGGAAAGGGATAAAGCTATTGGAAGAAAAACAATTCTGCACCTTTTTAGCAACTGGATCATAATAACTTAATTACAAAAATTCTTTTTTCGAACCTTCTATGGTACGGAAACCCATAGTAGAAAAACAGCAGCCAACGTAATCAGACTTTAGTTTACGTTGAGTCAAGGGAGTCTTTTTCTGATTTTATCTGATCAGGAAATGATCCCTTCTGTTTTTTGCCCATGCTGCTTCATTTTGTGCCGGATCAAGGGGCTTTTCCTCCCCATAGCTGATTGTGGAAATTCTTTTTTGAGAAACTCCTAACTGAACAAGATATTTTTTAGCGCTTTTTGCTCTTCTTTCACCCAGGGCCAGGTTGTATTCATTTGTTCCCCTGTCATCACAATGGCCTTCAACAAGCACGTATGAAGAAGTGTTTTGCAGCATCCATTCTGCTATGTTGTTAAGTATTTCTTTTGCATCAGGGCGTATGGAAAAATCATCATAATCAAAATGAATGTCTTTAAAAATGGCTTTTAACCCTGTTTCTGATTCTGAAATTTCCTTAAACGCCTTTGGTGATGTCAGATCAGAGTCTATAAGACGGGGTTCTTCGGTTCCCTTCTCTCCCATATCTCCAATGCTGGTTGACGTTAAAGACTGTTTGTTATCCCTTACCTGTTTTTTAGCGCATGAGAAGCTTAGCATTAATACAAATATAAAGGTAGTGGCTATGAGTGCTTTAAAATAAGAATTGTTCATTTTTTCCTCCTGAATAATAAATTTTTATTGTCTCCTTCGGGGTACAAAAAAATTGCAGCGCCTGTATTTGTTGTTCTAAAGACTTTTCTTGTAAAAAGTAATATGTCAGAGATAATGTCAAAGTCCAAAATCCAAATGTCAAAAACCCCTTTTTATCTCTTCCGGTGTTAAGGCGTAAGCCTTTGCCCAATTCCTTTCGTGCATGAATACGTTCCTACATCTGTTTTGCTTTAATCCTTCAATACTCTAATCCTTTGTCCCTGTCCTTTAGTCATTTGACATTCATTTGAACTTTGACCGGAACGTGCCGCGCAAGCCCCGTCCCGAATGCTTTCGGGATAAGCGGGGAAAAGCGGCACAGATCAAAATATAAATATTATTTACCGGGAAGCCCCGTCCCGAATCCTTTCGGGATAGGCGGGGAGCTTCACAT